>DATMWM010000182.1:0-2344 GCA_035562535.1 Rhodocyclaceae bacterium
CCTGGTATCGCGGGCAGGCAATGCGGCGCGCCGGGCTGGGACCGCGCATGCGCGTGCTCGACGTCGGCGTCGGCACCGGTCTGATGGCCTTGCAGGCCGCCCTGATCACCGGCGATCCCCGCTGCGTGGTCGGAATCGACCCGAGCGCCGGGATGATGGCGAGCTCCCGGCTGCCGGAGGGAATCGAACTCATGGAGGGACGGGCCGAGGCGCTGCCGGTGCCCGACGCCGCGTTCGACTTCCTGTGCATGGGCTACGTCCTGCGGCACATCGGCGACTTCGCCGCCGCCAGCCGGGAGTTTCACCGTGTGCTCAGGCCGGGCGGGCGGATCTGCCTGCTCGAGATCACGCGTCCCGAGAGCTTCGCGGGGCGGATGTTCCTCAAGGCGTACATGAAGGGCCTGGTCCCGCTGCTGGCCGGCCTGATCGGCAGCCGCCGCGATACCGCGCGGCTGTGGCGCTACTACTGGGACACGATCGACTCCTGCGTGCCGCCGCAGAGGATCCTCGCCACGCTCGAGGGGGCCGGCTTCGTCGGCGTGCGGCGGCACGTCGAATCGCGCGCCCTCGGCATGCTCGCGGAGTACCAGGCCGCCAGGCCGCTCTAGCCCCCGTGCACGTCACCGAGCTTTTCCTGATCGCCATGGCGATCATTTTCACGGTGCCCTACGTGATCTGGCGCCTGGCGGGGACCGACTACTACGCGCCGCTGGTGGTGGTCCAGATCATCGCCGGCATCCTGCTCGGCCCGGGCATCCTCGGCCGGGCTTTCCCGGACTACTACCAGTTCGTCTTCACGCCCCCGGTCGTGCAGTCTCTGAACGGCATCGCCTGGTGGGCGGTGATGCTGTTCGTCATGATTGCCGGCATCGAACTCGACCTGAAGCAGGCGTGGAAACACAGGCGCGAGAGCGGCATCACCGCCGGGCTGGCGCTCGGCGTCCCGCTCGCGCTCGGCTGCGCCGCGGCGGCGGCGCTGCTCGCCTTCGACGGCTGGATCGGCCCGCAGGCCCTGCCCTGGCAGTTCGTGGCGGGCATCGGCATGGCCTGCTCGGTGACCGCGCTGCCGATCCTGATCCTGCTCATGGAGAAGCTCGCGATCCTGCGCCAGCCGATCGGCCAGCGCATCCTGCGCTACGCCAGCCTGGACGACGTGGCGATCTGGGCGGTGCTGGCGCTGATCCTCATGGATTGGGCTCGGATCGGGCGGCAGGCGGGATTTCTCGCGGCCTTCGCCCTTGCCGCCTACGCCTTTCGCCGACTGATGATCCGGATTCCGGAGCGCGACCGCTGGTACATGGCGCTGATCTGGCTGGCGGCCTGCGCCTTCGGCGCCGACTGGGCCGGGCTGCACTTCATGGTGGGCGCCTTCCTGGCCGGCGCCGTGGTCGAGGCCGAGTGGTTCGACCAGGCGCAGATGGACGCCCTGCGTCACCACGTCCTGCTGGTGATCATGCCGGTGTTTTTCCTGAGCACCGGCCTGCGGACCAACTGGGCACTGGGCGGCGAAGCGGTCTTTCTCGCCGCCGCGCTGCTGCTCGCCGCCTCGGTAACCGGCAAGCTGCTCGGCGTGCAGCTTGCCGGCCGGCTGCTGGGCTGGGCACCCGGCGAGTCCGCGATCGTCGGCTGGCTGCTCCAGACCAAGGCGCTGATCATGATCATCTTCGCCAGCATCCTGCTGGACAAGCAGATCATTACCAGCGAGGCTTTCACCGCCCTGCTGCTGATGGCGGTCGCGAGCACGATGCTTACCGTGCCGATGGTTGCGCGCAGGCTCGCCCCGGCCGGCCGCATGCCGGCCCGCGCACGCTGAGCGCGGCAGCCGCCGCTGTCAGATCATCGCGCCGTTGATCGAGATGACCTGACCCGAGATGTAGGCCGCGGCATCCGAGGCGAGAAAGGCGACGAGATCGGCGACCTCCTCCGGCCGGCCCGCGCGCTGCATCGGCACCAGCCGCCGGATCGCCTCTTCGTCGAAGGCACCCCCGCTCATCCCGGTGGCGATGATGCCGGGCGCGACCGCGTTGACCGTCACGCCCCGGCTCGCCAGTTCCAGCGCGAGCGACTTGGTTGCGGCGTGCAGCGCGCCCTTCGCGGCCGAGTAATTCACCTGGCCGCGGTTACCCGCCAGCGCGGCCACCGAGGTGATGTTGATGATCCGGCCCCAGCGAGTGCGCAGCATCGGCAGCGTCAGCGGCTGGGTGACGTTGAAGAAGCCGTTCAGGGACACGTCGAGGACGGAATCCCACTGAGCGCCGGACATGCCGGGGAAGACCGCGTCGGCGTGGATCCCCGCGTTGTTGACCAGAATCTGGATCGGGCCGTCCTCGAGCAGCGTCGCCAG
>DATMWM010000183.1:0-4487 GCA_035562535.1 Rhodocyclaceae bacterium
GGCCAGCTCTATACCTGCCTGTTCGCCGCGTGCGGCCACGACCTGCGCGGCCTGCTCAGGGCCGGGCGAAGCGACGCGGAGATCGAGGCGGTGATAGCCGCGATCTGGCGGCAGCGCGCCGACCGCTATTCCGAAATCCGCACCGCCGAGACCGCCGCGCTGCGCAAGGTCGAGATGTCCTACATCGGCGGATGAGCGTGGCCCCGACGCGCCGTCCGGCGCCTGGAAGATGAATCGCCCCCTGCTTACCCGGGCCGCCCGGCCGGCGACGGTCGTCATCGAGGCGATCGACGAGCACGGCGCGACCGTGCCCACGGCGATCGCCGGCGAGCACCCGCTGACCCTCTACGTCGACAAGCGCGAGGTGGTCACGCTGATGACCCTGGGCGGGGCGCCCGAGGCGCTGGCCATCGGCTACCTGCGCAACCAGCGGCTCGTGTCCGGCCTGGACGAGATCGCCGCGGTGCAGGTGGACTGGGAGACCGACGCGGTGGCGGTGACCACCCGGCGCGGCATCGAAAACCTGGACGAGCGCATGGGCCGGCGCACGGTAACCACCGGCTGCGGCCAGGGCACGGTGTTCGGCGGCCTGATGGACGAACTCGACCGCGTGCGCCTGCCCGATGACGCCCGACTCGAGGAGGACACGCTGTTCGCCCTGCTCGAACAGGTGCGCAAACACGAGTCGATCTACAAGCAGGCCGGCGCGGTGCATGGCTGCGCGCTCGCCACCAACCGGCCCGGCGCCGCCGAGATCCTGCACTTCGTCGAGGACGTCGGGCGCCACAACGCGGTCGACGCGATCGCCGGCCTGATGTGGCTGGAGGACCAGCAGGGCGCCGACAAACTGTTCTACACCACCGGCCGGCTGACCTCCGAGATGGTGATCAAGGCCGCGCAGATGGGCATCCCCTTCCTGATCTCGCGCTCCGGGCTTACCCAGATGGGCTACGACGTCGCCAGGCGCGTCGGCATGACCATGATCGGACGCTCGCAGGGCAAGCACTATCTCATCTACACCGGCAGCCAGCGTTTCGTGCGCCGGCAGGCCGCGAACGCGGCCGCCGCGGCATGAAGGATGCCGAAGTCACCGGGCTGATCCTGGCCGGCGGCCAGGGCCGGCGCATGGGCGGGATCGACAAGGGATTGCAGCCCTTCCGCGGCCGTCCGATGGTGGAATGGGTCGTCGAGCGGCTCGCGCCGCAGGTAGGCGCGCTACTGATCAACTGCAACCAGAACCTCGATGCCTACGCCCGCCTGGGCCATGCGGTGGTGCCGGACCGGATCGGCGGCTTCGCCGGCCCCCTGGCCGGGCTGCACGCAGGGCTGGGCGAGGCGCGCACGCCGCTGGTGGCCACCGCGCCCTGCGATTCGCCGTTCCTGCCGCCGGACCTCGTTTCCCGGCTGCGCGCGGCGCTGGAAGCGCAGCAGGCCCAACTCGCGGTGGCGCGCACCGGGACGCAGCCCCACCCGGTGTTCTCGCTCTGCCGCCGCGACCTGCTCGATCACCTGTCGCAGTATCTCGCCGGCGGCGGGCGCAAGATCGACGCCTGGTACGCCGCGCTGCGCGTGGCCGAGGTGGCCTTCGACGACGAGGCCGAGGCCTTCGCCAACATCAACACGCGGGAAGAACTCGAATCGCTGGCCCGCGCGGACCGATTGCCATGACTTCCATCCTGCAGGCGGTGAGCTGCCTGACCGACTACGACCCAGACTCCCTGCCGGTCGACACCGCCCGCCGCCTGACCCGCGAACTGGTCGAGCCGGTCGACGGCACCGAGCGGTTGTTCGTCCGCGCGGCGCTGGACCGGGTGCTCGCCGAGGACGTGATCTCGCCGATCGACGTGCCGGCCCACGACAATTCCGCGATGGACGGCTACGCAGTGCGCGCCGCCGACCTGTCGCCCGCGGGCGAGACGCGCCTGACGGTGGCCGGCACCGCGCTCGCCGGCCAGCCCTGGGCCGGCAGCCTCGGCCCGGGCGAGTGCGTGCGCATCATGACCGGCGCCGTGGTGCCCGCCGGCGCCGATACCATCGTCATCCAGGAGGCGGTCCGCGTCGAGGGCCGCGAGGTCGTCCTCCCGCCGGGGCAGAAGCCGGGTCAGAACCTGCGCCGGACCGGCGAGGACCTGCAGGCGGGCCGCCCCGCGCTGCCCGCCGGGAAGATCGTGCGCCCCGCCGAGCTGGGCCTGCTCGCCTCGCTGGGCATCGCCGAGGTCACAGTGCGCCGGCGCGTGCGGGTGGCCCTGTTCTCCACCGGCGACGAACTGGTCTCGATCGGCACCCAGCCGAAGCAGGGCGAGATCTTCGACAGCAACCGCTACACGCTCTACGGCATGCTCACGCGGCTGGGCTGCGAGGTGCTGGACATGGGCGTGGTGCGCGACAGCCCGGAGGCGCTGGAGCGGGCCCTGCGCGCCGCCGCGCGCAACGCCGACGCGATCATCACCAGCGGCGGCGTATCCGTCGGCGAGGCGGATTTCATCCGGGGCCTGATGGAACGCCTTGGGGAAGTGCTGTTCTGGAAGATCGCCATGAAGCCGGGCCGGCCGATGGCCTTCGGCCGCGTCGGCGGCGCCTTCCTGTTCGGGCTGCCCGGAAACCCGGTCGCGGTGATGGTCACCTTCTACCAGTTCGTGCGCGACGCGCTGCTGCGCATGATGGGCGCATCACCCGTCGAGCCGGTGCCGTCGCTGCGCGTGCCCTGCGTTTCCGGCCTGAAGAAGAGCCCCGGCCGCACCGAATTCCAGCGCGGCATCCTCTTCCGCGAGGACGATCAGTGGAAGGTGCGCGTCACCGGCGCCCAAGGCTCGGGCGTGCTGCGCTCGATGGCGCAGGCGAACTGCTTCATCGTCCTGGAGCACGAGCGCGGGAACGTCGCGCCCGGCGACTCGGTTTCGGTCCAGATCATGGAGGGGCTGGTGTAGCCGGGCAGGACCGCTGCAGTCCTGCCCTCCCCTTCAGGCGTGGACGTGAAGTTGCTCGGCGACGACTTCCCCGGCCATGCGCGACCGCGCGAGATTCAGGTTGCGCACGAAATCCAGGTGCGGCAGGTCGTCCCAGCGCTCCGCCGACCGCAGCCTCTGCACCTGCCGGTCGATCTCGGCCGCCTTGGCCTGGATCAGGGGTTCCAGTTCCCCGCGCGCCACGAGGTCGTCGTAAAGTTCGGGCGCGTTTTCCTTGAGCGCGTTGCGCAGCGTACGTTGGACCTGACCTTCCATTTCCGCTCTCCTTCGTACCACCGGTTGGCTTGACGATCGATCGATGTTGCAGGGCATCATAGCCTGCCCCGAAATGGGTTCCGGCGCAATATTCGTGCCGCTCGCCGCAAATGGCGATCTCCTTGATTAATTGGAAATGCCGCCGGCGGTGCTACAAAGTGACGCACCGCAATAGGGATTTCAACCCGATCCCGCCCCCGAACGGGGCGGCGGAATGCCCTGCAATCAGGCGGCGGGCAGCGCCCTGCCCTGCTCCGCGCCGGCCGGCTCGTCGAGCTGCGCCTGCTCGATGCGGACGAACTGGCCGCTGATCTTGCGGCTGGAGGTCTGCACGTCCTGCGCGTCCTTGTTCGCCTGCTCGATGTGGCGGGCGAGGTTCGCCATGCGCTCGTCGAAGCGTGTGAAGTCCTTCGCCAGCTTGCCGAGCGCGTCCTTGATCAGATGGATCTGGCGCCGGGTCTCCACGTCCTTGAGCACCGCGCGGGCCGTGTTCAGCACCGCCATCAGCGTGGTCGGCGAGACGATCCACACGCGCTTGGCCTGCGCGTAGGCCACCACCTCGGCGTGGTAGGCGTGGATCTCAGCGAACACCGCCTCGGCCGGGACGAACATGACCGCCCCGTCCGAGGTGACGTTCTGGATGATGTACTTGCCGCCGATCGCATCCACGTGCCGCTTCACGTCCGCGCGGAACGCCGCCTGGGCCGCCTTGCGCTCGGCCTCGCCGGCCGACGGGTCGAACATGCGGTGGTAGTTCTCCAGCGGGAACTTGGCATCCACCGCCACCAGCCCGGTCGGTTCGGGCAGCTTCAGCACGCAGTCCGCCCGCGTGCCGTTCGGCAGCGTGTACTGGAACTCGAAGCCGCCGGGCGGCAGGGCGTTGCGCACCAGCGCTTCGAGCTGGACCTCGCCGAAGGCGCCGCGGGCCTTCTTGTCGCCCAGCAGTTCCTGCAGCCCCACGACGTTGGTCGTCAGGCCGTCGATCTTTTTCTGCGCCTCGTCGATGGTTGCAAGCCTGGCCATGACGTTGGCGAAGGTCTCGTTGGTGCGCGCGAAGCCGCTGTCCAGCCGCTCGCGCACCTGTCCGCCGATCGCCTCCAGCCGCTCGTTGACCGTGCGGGTGAGCGCCTCGATGCTCGATGAAATCTGAACCGACGACTGGGCGATCCCCGACTGCAGAAGCGCCCGGTCGGCGCGCGCGTGCTCGCCCAGCGTGGTCAGCGTCTGCTCCAGGATATCCTTGCGCAGCCGGTCCTGGCGTTCCTG
>DATMWM010000184.1:0-5261 GCA_035562535.1 Rhodocyclaceae bacterium
GCGTTGCCGCGGCGGCTCGATATGGACCTTGCCCGGAACCGGCAGCGGCCGCGCGTCGCCGACCGCCTGGCGAAACAGGGCGGCGTCCTCGTCCGAGGGCGGCCGCGTCCGCCCCCGCTTCACCCCGGATCTCCTAGCCGAGGCTGTCGAGGAAGCGCTCGGCGTCGAGCGCCGCCATGCAGCCGGTGGCCGCCGAGGTGACCGCCTGGCGATAGACGTGGTCCTGCACGTCGCCGGCGGCGAACACCCCGGGCACCGAGGTCGCCGTGGCGTTGCCGCCGCGTCCGCCCTGGGTGACGATGTAGCCGTTCTCCATCTCGATCTGGCCGGCGAAGATCTCGGTGTTCGGCGCGTGGCCGATGGCGATGAACACGCCCTGCAGGGAGACGTCCTCCGTGGCCCCGCTCTTGACGTTCCTGATGCGCATGCCGGTCACGCCGGTCTTGTCGCCGAGCACCTCGTCCAGCGTGTGGTCCCACTTGATCGTCACCTTGCCGGTCCTTTCGCGCTCGAAAAGCTTGTCCTGCATGATCTTCTCGGCGCGGAACTTGTCGCGGCGATGCACGACCGTGACGTGCCGGGCGATATTGGCGAGGTAGAGCGCCTCCTCGACCGCGGTATTGCCGCCGCCGATCACCGCCACGTCCTGGTTGCGGTAGAAGAAGCCGTCGCAGGTTGCGCAGGCCGACACGCCCTTGCCGGAGAAGGCCTGCTCGGAGGGCAGGCCGAGGTACTTGGCGGTGGCGCCGGTGGCGATGATCAGCGCGTCGCAGGTATAGGTGCCCGAGTCGCCGGTCAGGGTGTAAGGCTTGTCGCGCAGGTTCACCACGTTGATGTGGTCGAAGATCATCTCGGTGTTGAAGCGCTCGGCGTGCTTCTGGAAGCGCGCCATCAGGTCCGGTCCCTGCACCCCTTCGGCGTCGGCCGGCCAGTTGTCCACGTCGGTAGTGGTCATCAGTTGCCCGCCCTGCGCCAGGCCGGTGATCAGCACCGGGTTCAGGTTGGCGCGGGCGGCATAGACCGCGGCGGTATAGCCGGCCGGTCCGGAGCCGAGGATCAGCAGGCGGCTGTGGCGGGTGGTGCTCATCGTCGATGTCCTTGTCTTTGCATCCCGAACTGGGAACAGACCCGATTATACTTGACCGCGCCTGCGCCCCGGCCGCCGTCCGGAGGATGCAAGCCCATCATTGTTCAGGAGATTTCTGCCGCAAACGGTAAAGGTCCCGATGCCCGGGCCGTTGTCTGCGGGGCTTGCTCTTGAACTATAATGGGTCGCAACGGGCGCGCCGGGGGGTCAGCCGGAGCGCAACAACAACGGTCGATGGGGGCAACACATGGTTACAGGAACTGGCGTCTCCGTAGCGGCGCTGCGCACCTTCTCGATGTTCAACGGCGTGCCGGAGACCAGCCTGCAGACCCTGGCGCGGGTGGCGCTGATGCGCCGGGTGCCGCGCAACGTGACCATCGTGCATGCCGGCGACCGCACCGATTTCGTGTATCTCATCCTTTCCGGCAGCCTGAAGGTGCTGGTGAGCGACGAGGAGGGCCGCGAGGTGATCCTGTCCATGCTCGGCCCGGGCGAGCTTTTCGGCGAGATGGGCGTGCTGGACGACAACCCGCGCTCGGCGAACGTCGTCGCGGTGACGCCCTGCGACCTGGTGGTGATCGCCAAGACCGACTTCAAGCGCTGCCTGCAGGAGAACTTCGAGGTCTCCCACTACATCATGCGCAACCTGGTGGCCCGTCTGCGCAAGGCGGACCGCAAGATCGAGAGCCTCGCCCTGATGGACGTGTACGGCCGGGTCGCGCGCCTGCTGCTCGACATGGCCGAGCCGGTCAGCGGCACCCAGGTGGTCACGCGCAAGATCTCCAAGCAGGACATCGCCAAGATGATCGGTGCCTCGCGCGAGATGGTCAGCCGGGTCATGAAGGATCTTCAGCTCCAGGGCCTGATCGAGGAAACCGACGGCCGCATCATCCTGCACGACCGCATCCAGCACACCTGAGCGTGCCTGCCGGCAGGGCCGTCTGGCCCCGCCGGGCCATCGTCTATAATTTCCGCTTCGGCGCCCCGCCGCGCCTTTCCGCGTTTTCCGCGTGCCGGACAAGTCAGCAGCCGCCCAGCCCCTGCCCGAGAAGATCGTCGCCCTGCTGCACGAGGCGCGCTGGCTGGTGCTCGGCGGCATCGCCATCTACCTGGCGCTGATCCTCGGCGGCTACCAGCGCTCCGATCCGGGCTGGTCCTCGGTCACCTCCGCCGGGCGCGTGGCCAACCCCGGCGGCCGGGTCGGGGCCTGGATCGCCGACGTGCTGCTCTGCATCTTCGGGCTCTCGGCCTGGTGGTCGGTGGTGCTGCTGGTGGTGCTGATCTTCTGGGGCTACCGGCGCCTGAACGGCTGGCTCAATCCGGACCGGCGGCCGCTGCTGATCGCGCTCGCCGGCTTCCTGGTCGTGCTGGCCGCGAGCAGCGGCCTGGAGGCGATGCGCTTCTACAGCCTGAACGCCCATCTGCCGCTCGGCCCGGGCGGCATCCTCGGCCGCGAGATGGCGGGGCTGGTCTCGCGCTACTTCGGCTTCATCGGCGGCACGCTGATCCTGCTGGCCATGCTGTCGGTCGGGCTGAGCCTGTTCACCGGCCTGTCCTGGATCAGGCTGGCCGAGCGCGTCGGCGCCGGCCTGGAATGGACCGTGTTCGCCGCGATCGGGCTCTGGCAGGCCTGGCTGGACCGGCGCGCGGGGCGCGAGGTGGCGCAGCAGCGCGAGGCCCACGTGGAGGTGCAGCGGCGCCGCATGGAGGCCCAGGAACCCCTGCGCATCGAACCGCCCGAGATCGAGATCCCGCGCTCGCCGCGCAAGGAGAAGGAGCGCCAGCAGCCGCTGTTCCGCGACCTTCCGGGCAGCGCGCTGCCGCCGCTGGCGCTGCTCGACGAGCCCTCGCGCGACGCCGAGCCGCCTTCGCCCGAGACCCTGGAATTCACCTCGCGGCTGATCGAGCGCAAGCTCGCCGACTTCGGCGTCGAGGTCCGGGTGCTGGCCGCGTACCCCGGCCCGGTGATCACCCGCTACGAGGTCGAGCCGGCGGTCGGCGTCAAGGGCAGCCAGATCGTCAACCTGGTCAAGGACCTGGCGCGCGCGCTTTCGGTGGTGAGCATCCGGGTGGTCGAGACCATCCCCGGCAAGTCCTGCATGGGGCTGGAGATTCCGAATTCGAAGCGCCAGGTGGTGCGGCTGTCGGAGATCCTCGGCTCGCTCGCCTACCACGAGATGGGCTCGCCGCTGGCGCTCAGCCTGGGCAAGGACATAGGCGGCCAGCCGGTGGTGGTGGACCTGGCGCGCATGCCGCACCTGCTGGTGGCCGGGACGACCGGCTCGGGCAAGTCGGTGGCGATCAACGCCATGATCCTGTCGCTGCTTTACAAGTCCGAGCCGCGCCAGGTCCGGCTGATCCTGGTCGACCCGAAGATGCTGGAACTGTCGGTCTACGAGGGCATCCCGCACCTGCTCGCGCCGGTGGTCACCGACATGAAGCACGCCGCCAACGCGCTGTCCTGGTGCGTGGCCGAGATGGACCGCCGCTACCGGCTGATGTCCACGCTGGGCGTGCGCAACCTTTCCGGCTTCAACGCCAAGCTGCACGAGGCGGAGAAGGCGGGCAAGCCGCTGACCAACCCATTCACGCTGACGCCGGAGAGCCCGGAGCCGCTCGCCGCGCTGCCCTACATCGTGGTGGTGATCGACGAACTGGCGGACCTGATGATGGTGGTCGGCAAGAAGGTCGAGGAACTCATCGCCCGGCTGGCGCAGAAGGCGCGCGCCGCCGGCGTGCACCTGGTGCTCGCCACCCAGCGGCCCTCGGTGGACGTGATCACCGGGCTGATCAAGGCGAACATCCCGACCCGGGTGGCCTTCCAGGTTTCCAGCAAGGTCGACTCGCGCACCATCCTCGACCAGATGGGCGCCGAGGCCCTGCTCGGCCAGGGCGACATGCTCTACCTGGCGCCGGGGACCGGGCTGCCGATGCGCGTGCATGGCGCCTTCGTCGGGGATGCCGAGGTGCATCGCGTGGTCGAGCACCTGAAGAGCCTGGGCGCGCCGGACTATGTCGAAGGCATTCTCGACGCGGCCGCCGACGAGGAGGAGGCGGCCCTGGGCGGCGAGGAGGCGGGCGGCGGCGAGGACGACCCGCTCTACGACCAGGCCGTGGAGATCGTGCTCAAGACGCGCCGGCCCTCGATCTCGCTGGTGCAGCGCCACCTGCGCATCGGCTACAACCGCGCCGCCCGGCTGATCGAGCAGATGGAGCGCTCGGGCCTGGTCTCGGCGATGGGCGGAAACGGCAACCGCGAGGTGCTGGCGCCGGCGCGCGCCGAATGAACGGCTGCGGCCGCGAGGACTCTGACCAACATGGAATCGAACCGTAACCGACCCATCCGGGCGGCCGCTGCAACTGGCATGTTGCTGGCGCTGTCCGCCCTTTCATTTGCCGCCCGTGCCGGCGGGCTGGACCAGCTCAAGGGCTTCCTCTCCGGCACCCGCACCGCCCAGGGCAGCTTCGAGCAGGTCGTGGTCGGCAAGTCCAGCCGGGCCCCGCAGCTGGCCAGCGGCAGCATGGCCTTCGCCCGGCCGGGCAAGTTCCGCTGGGTCTACGACAAGCCCTATTACCAGCTCATCGTCGGCGACGGCGAGAAGCTCTGGATCTACGACCGCGATCTCAACCAGGTCACGGTCAAGACGCTCGGCCAGGCGCTCGGCTCCAGCCCGGCGGCGCTGCTCGCCGGCGACGACGCCCTGGAGCGCGACTTCGTGCTCAAGGACGCCGGCAGGTCGGACGGGCTGGAGTGGGTCGAGGCCACGCCGAAGGCGCGCGACGGCTCCTTCGAGCGGGTGCGCATCGGCTTCTCGGGCGAGCTGCCGCGGGTCATGGAACTGCAGGACAGCTTCGGCCAGACCACGACCCTGAAGTTCGCCGGCCTGCAGCGCAACCCGGCGCTGGACGCCGGGCAGTTCCGCTTCGCCCCGCCCACGGGCGCCGACGTGGTCGGCGAATGAACCCGCGCGGGTTCGCGGTTCCTGCCGGCGCGCCTGACCGCAGTTGAGCGACCTGTTCGGCACCGCCGTCCCGCACGCGCCGCTGGCCGAGATCCTGCGGCCGGCGACGATCGACGAGGTGGTCGGCCAGGTCCACCTGCTCGGGCCGGGCAAGCCGTTGCGGCTCGCCTTCGAATCCGGCACGCCGCACTCGATGATCCTGTGGGGGCCGC
>DATMWM010000185.1:0-10188 GCA_035562535.1 Rhodocyclaceae bacterium
ATGCGGATCCGGGTCTCGGTGCCGCGCGCGGCGTCCTCCAGGCTGATCTCGAGGTTGTAGCGCAGGTCGGCGCCCCTGTAGACGTTCGACCGGCCGCCGCCCCGCCCGCCGCCGAAGATGTCGCCGAAGATGTCGCTGAAAGCGTCGGCGAATCCGCCGAAACCGGGGCCGAAGCCGCCGGCCCCTGCCGCCGTCGGGTCCACGCCCGCGTGTCCGTACTGGTCGTAGGCCGACCGCTTGTTCGGATCGGACAGGACCTCGTAGGCCTCCTTCGCCTCCTTGAACCTCTCCTCGGCAGACGGGTTGTCCGGGTTGCGATCCGGGTGATGCTTCATGGCCAGCTTGCGGTAGGCCTTCTTCAGGTCATCGTCGGAAGCCTCGCGGGTCACGCCGAGGACTTCGTAGTAGTCGCGTTTGGCCATTGTTCGGTCAGCAGTGAGGAGGTCTGGAGTGAGGAGCCGGAAAAAACGAAGGGGCGAGGAGCGGCCTCCTCACCCCCGACTCATGACGCCTTACTTCCTGTCCTTCACCTCGGTGAACTCGGCGTCGACCACGTCGCCTTCCGCGGCCTTCGAGCCGGTCGCCCCGCCGGCGGCCGATGAGCCCGAGCCGCCGCCAGCATGGGGTTCGGCCCCCGGCTGCTGCTGCGCGTAGATCGCCTCTCCGAGTTTCTGCGAGGCCGTCGCCAGGGCCTGGGTCCGGGCCTCGATCGCGGCCTTGTCGCTGCCCTTCATCGCCTCCTCGGCGTCCTTGATCGCCGCCTCGATGCGCGACTTCTCGTCGGCGCCGACCTTGTCGCCGTGTTCGGTCAGGGCTTTGCGCACCGAGTGGATCATGGCGTCGCAGTGATTCCGGGCGTCCACCAGTTCGTGCTGCTTGCGGTCCTCCTCGCGGTTCGCCTCGGCGTCCTTGACCATGCGCTCGATCTCGTTCTCGGACAGCCCGGAGCCGGCCTGGATCTTGATCTTGCTCTCCTTGCCGGTGCCCTTGTCCTTCGCGGTCACGTGCAGGATGCCGTTCGCGTCGATGTCGAAGGTCACCTCGATCTGCGGCATGCCGCGCGGCGCCGGCGGGATGTCGGCCAGGTTGAACTGGCCGAGGCTCTTGTTGCCGGCTGCCATCTCGCGCTCGCCCTGGAGCACGTGGATGGTCACGGCGGTCTGCCCGTCGTCCGCCGTCGAGAACACCTGCTGCGCCTTGGTCGGGATCGTGGTGTTGCGCTTGATCAGCGAGGTCATCACGCCGCCCAGCGTCTCGATGCCCAGCGTCAGCGGCGTGACGTCGAGCAGCAGCACGTCCTTCACGTCGCCCTTGAGCACGCCGCCCTGGATCGCCGCACCGATGGCCACCGCCTCGTCCGGGTTGACGTCCTTGCGCGGCTCGCGGCCGAAGAACTCGCGCACCTTGTCCTGCACCTTGGGCATGCGGGTCATGCCGCCGACCAGGATCACGTCGTCCACCTGGCCGACCTGCAGGCCGGCGTCCTTCAGCGCCAGCCGGCAGGGCTCGATGGTCTTGTCGACCAGTTCCTCGACCAGCGCCTCGAACTTGGCGCGGGTGATCTTCATGGTCAGGTGCTTCGGGCCGCTCTGGTCGGCCGTGATGTAGGGCAGGTTGATCTCGGTCTGCTGCGAAGACGACAGTTCGATCTTGGCCTTCTCGGCCGCTTCCTTCAGGCGCTGCAGCGCGAGCACGTCCCGGGACAGGTCCACGCCCTGGTCCTTCTTGAACTCGCCGATGATATGGTCGATCACCCGCTGGTCGAAGTCCTCGCCGCCGAGGAAGGTGTCGCCGTTGGTGGCCAGCACCTCGAACTGCTTCTCGCCTTCGACGTCGGCGATCTCGATGATCGAGATGTCGAAGGTGCCGCCGCCCAGGTCATAGACCGCGATCTTCTGGTCCTTGCGCCCGCCCTTGTCCAGGCCGAACGCCAGCGCGGCCGCGGTCGGCTCGTTGATGATGCGCTTGACCTCCAGCCCGGCGATGCGGCCCGCGTCCTTGGTGGCCTGGCGCTGGGAGTCGTTGAAGTAGGCCGGCACGGTGATCACCGCCTCGGTCACCGGCTCGCCCAGGTAGTCCTCGGCGGTCTTCTTCATCTTGACCAGCACCTGCGCCGAGATCTCGGGCGGGGCGATCTTCTTGCCGCGGACGTCGACCCAGGCGTCGCCGTTGTCGGCCTGCACGATCGAGTAGGGCACCATCTTGATGTCCTTCTGCACCATCGGCTCGCCGAAGCGGCGGCCGATCAGCCGCTTGATCGCGTAGAGGGTGTTGGTCGGATTGGTGACCGCCTGGCGCTTGGCCGGGGCGCCGACCAGGATCTCGCCGTTGTCCATGTAGGCGACGATGGAGGGCGTGGTCCGCGCCCCTTCCGAATTCTCGATGACCTTAGGCTTGCCCGATTCAATGAACGCCACGCAGGAGTTTGTGGTGCCCAGATCGATACCGATGATTTTTCCCATGGCTTTCCTTTCAGTTTCCCGTGCCGGCGACCGGCGATTTCAATGCTCGCTATATGGGGATGGTCGGGGCGGTATCAACCTGCGGCCGCGCCGCCGCCGGCACGGGACACGATGACCAGCGCCGGACGCAGAACCCGCTCGTGCAGCATGTAGCCCTTCTGCAGGACGGTCAGCACGCGATTGGCTTCGCCCTCGGCTTCCGCCGTGCTGATCGCCTGGTGGCGATGGGGGTCGAACTTCTCGCCGACCGGATCGACCTCGACGATGCCCGCCGACTGCAGTCCGGCGGCAAGCTGCCTGAGGGTCAGTTCCACCCCGGCCCTGAGGTTCTCCAGCGTGGCGCTCTCCGCCTTCAGGGTGGCTTCGAGGCTGTCCTTGACCGGAAGCATCGCCTCGGCGAACTTGTCGACCGCGAACCGGCCGGCCTTGGCGATGTCCTCCTGGGCACGGCGGCGGGTGTTCTCCATCTCCGCCTTGGCCCGGAGCCAGGCCTCGTAGTGCTCGGCCGCCTTGCGCTCGGCCTCGGCCAGCCTCTCTTCCGGGCCGGGCTGGACGGCGGCGCCGGCAGCCTCGCCCGCGGGCGGGGCCTGCGGCGCCGCGGCAGGCTGCGGCGGCTCGCCGGCGCCCGGGCGGGTGTCCTGTGGATTCTGCATGTCTGGCTGTTCTCCTTGTCCGAATCGATCGCCAAATTGGGGCGCTTTTTCCGGTTTCAAGGGGGGCGCAGGTTTGGGCCGGCGGCGTGCCGCCGGGCTGCGCGCATGCGTCCGGCCGCGGCGGCGATTAGGGTAAGATTGGCCCGGCACCCCAAATACGGCATCGACATGGCTGGCAGCGGCGAACCCGAAACCGTCGGCAAGTATCGCGTCCTGAAGGAAATCGGCAAGGGCGCCACCGCGACCGTTTATCTCTGCGAGGAACCCGGCCGGCCGGATCCGGTGGCGGTAAAGGTCATCGCCTTCGGAGACAGGGCGCGGGACGAGGGCAAGTGGACCCGCCGGCTGATGAAGCTGTTCCGCACCGAGTGGCAGGTGGCGCGCCGGCTGGATCATCCGAACATCATCAAGATCCACGACATGTCGGCCGACGAGGAGAACGCGTACCTGGCGATGGAGTATTTCGAGGGCACTTCCCTCGAGCACTACTGCAGATTCGATCGCATGCTGCCGCTGCACCGGGCGGTCTCCGCGGTGTTCAAGTGCGCCATGGCCCTGGACTACGCCTTCCGCCAGGGCGTCATCCACCGCGACATCAAGCCGGCGAACATCCTCATCAACAAGGATTTCGAGGTCAAGCTCACCGACTTCGGCCTGGCGCTGGACACCCTGAAAAAGAGCGAGACCGACTCGACCTTCATCATGGGCGTCGGCTCGCCCGCCTACATGTCGCCGGAGCAGATCAAGGGCTACCCGCTCAACCAGAAGACCGACCTGTACTCCCTGGGCGTGGTGCTGTTCCACCTGCTCACCGGGCGGCTGCCCTTCCGGGGACGGAATCCGGCGCAGCTGGTCTACCGGATCATCAACGCTGATCCGCCGCCGGTCTCGCAGCTCAATCCGGACGTGCCGGAGCAGATGGACGCCATCATCCGCAAGGTCCTGGAGAAGGACCTCTACTCGCGCTACCGCAACGGCGCCGAGTTCGCCAAGGACCTGACCGCGGTGCGCTTCCAGATCGTCGACGACGACTACGTGCCGACCGACATGTCGCGCTTCGCGGTCCTGCGCAAGCTGCCCTTCTTCCTCGAGTTCGAGGACGTCGAGATCTGGGAGACGCTGCGCATCAGCAGCTGGCGCCAGGTGCCGGAGAACACGCTGCTCATGCGCGAGGGCGAGCAGGACCGGCGCTTCGGCCTGATCATCGAGGGCGAGGTGGAAGTCTCGGTCGAGGGCAAGCGCATCTGCATGCTGGGTGCCGGCGAGGTGGTCGGCGAGATTGCCTACCTGGATTCGTTCGACGGCCGGCGCACCGCGACCGTGGTCAGCGCTACGCCGCTGGTCTACCTGGACGTCAGCCCGCAGGCCCTGGCGCTGGCTTCGGAGGAATGCCTGGAGCATTTCAACCAGCGGCTGACCTCGATCGCCATGAAACGGATGGCGGAGACCGACCGTCGCCTGGCGAAGTTCTCCGAACCGGCCCAGCAGACCGCCTCCCTGAGCCAGATCACCTTCGAGCTTTCCCTGTCCGACGACGCCACGCCGGTGGGCTGAGCGCCCGGGTGCGGCCGCGGCGGCATTGGCGCGGGCTCAGGCGCTGGCCTGGATCCAGCGCACCAAAGTGCCCGCATCCATGGCGCCGGATTGCCGCGCCACCTCGCGCCCCGCGCTGAAGACCGCCAGGGTCGGGATGCTGCGGATGCCGAACCTCGCCGCCAGCGCCTGCTGTTCTTCGGTGTTGACCTTGACCAGGCGATAGCGCGGCTCCAGCGTCCTGGCCGCCTGCTCGAAGGCGGGCGCCATCATGCGGCAGGGCGCGCACCACGGCGCCCAGAAATCCACCACCACCGGGACGTCGCTGCGCGCGATCAGCGCATCCAGTCGGGTGGCGTCGACCTCTGCGGGACGGCCCTCAAACAGCGGCGCCTTGCAGCGTCCGCAGCCCGGATTCTCGCCAATGCGCGCCGCAGGAACGCGGTTCGCCGCGCCGCAGTGCGGGCACGCGACCATCAACGTGTCATGCATCACATTCTCCTTTGTGGCCCGGAAGGCGCGTGCCGTTCATCACAGCCCCCGACATGCCTCGATGCGAAATTGGGGCCGCAGCGCAGCAATTCAAGCGGTTCGTGGCATCGGGCGGCGCTGTTGCAGGGCTCCATCAACCGCGCCGGAGACGGCGGCGCACTTCGACGTGAGGCAGAAGGTGAAACCAGTAAAACCCACATACGGTATCAGCCGTGTCGACAACGAAGCGAGCAGGACGCACGGATGGCTGGTCACCATCCAGCGCCGCGGAGTGATCTACCGGAAGCATTTCAGCGACGGCGTGTATGGCGGCCGGGCCAAGGCCTTTGCCGCGGCCAAGTCGTTCCGCGACGAAGTCATCGCCAAGCACCCGCCGTTCTCGATGCGCGAGTATTCCAGCATCGTCAAGAAGAGCAACCGCTCCGGTGTTGTCGGCGTGTGCCGCTACTGCGCCTCGGAAACGCGCCACCTTCCGGAGGAGCAGCAGCGCTGGTTCTGGGTCGCCTCCTGGCCGCTGGCCTCGGGGAAGCGCAAGCGCGTGAAGTTCGCGGTCAACAAGTACGGCGAGGAAAAGGCGTTCAAGCTCGCGCTGAAGGCGCGCCGCGAAGCCCTGCGCCAGCTGGAGGGATCGTTCGATCCGGGTGCCGTTCGCCGTACCGGGCGGCGGCGGGCGGTCATGAGCGCGGCGCCCGCCATGCTCTGAACGCCAGGAGGCCTGCCGGCCCGGCGACGGGCCGCTAGGCGGCTGCGCCGAGCGCCCTCGCGCGCTCGGCGCTCTTCGCAAGCTCAGCCGGCCCGGGCCCCGCCCGGCCGATCCAGCCGGTGAGCTGATCCACCACCAGGGTACCGAGAGCGGCAATCCACTCCGGGCGCTCGTTCAGCGCTTCGATGTAGTGGAATTCCTTGCCGCCCCCCTTCAGGAACGCGCCCTTGCATTCCAGCGCGATTTCCTCGAGGGTTTCCAGGCAATCGGAGACGAAACCGGGACAGATCACGTCGACGCGTCCGACGCCGCCGCGCGCCAGGTCCTCCAGCGTCTGCTGCGTGTAGGGTTTGAGCCATTCGGCGCGTCCGAAGCGGGACTGGAAGGTGACGAGGTAGCTTTCGGGCGCAATGCCGAGGCTTTCCGCCAGGAGTCGCGCGGTCTTGTGGCACTCGCAGTGGTAGGGGTCGCCCCGGTCCAGAGAGAAGCGCGGCAGGCCGTGGAAGCTGATCACCAGCTTGTCCGGGCGCCCGCGGGCCTCCCAGTGACTGCGCACGCTCGCGGCCAGGGCCTCGATATACCCGGGCTGATCGCAGAAGCCGCGGACTATGCGCAGTTCCGGCAGGTTCCGCCGGCGGCCCAGCGCGCGGGCCACGGCGTCATAGGTGCTGCCGGTGGTGCTCGCCGCGTACTGGGGATACAGCGGCACGACGAGCAGCCTGGTGCAGTTCGCGGCTTTCATGGCCGAGACGCGGGCGTCGACCGAGGGCTCGCCGTAGCGCATGGCGTAGTCGACCAGCAGGTCCGCGTGGCCGTTCTGTCCGAGCCAGCCGCGCAGCAGCTTGGCCTGCTTTTCGCTGTGGACCTTCAGCGGCGAACCTTCGGGCGTCCAGATCGCGGCGTACTTCTGCGCGGATTTCGCCGGGCGGGTGTTCAGGATGACGCCGTTGAGCAGCGGCAGCCAGACGGCGCGCGGGATCTCCACCACCCGCGGGTCGGACAGGAACTCCTTCAGGTAGCGGCGCAGGGCCTGGCGGGTCGGCGCCTCGGGCGTGCCGAGGTTGACCAGCAGCACCCCGGTGCGCGGGGCGGTGCCGTGGCGGAACTCCGGTTCGGGCAGGTAGCGGGGCATGGGATGGGTCCGGTACGGAAGCTCAGGGGGCCGACAGCGCGCTGGAAAGCAGCTTGGCGGTGATGTCCACGATGGGTATGACGCGTTCGTAAGCCATGCGGGTCGGGCCGATCACGCCGACCGAGCCGATGACCTGGCCGTCCACCTCGAAGGGCGCGGTCACGACGCTGCACTCGTCCAGCGGAGCCAGGCCGCATTCGTTGCCGATGAAGATCTGCACGCCGTCGGCGCGGTTGGACAGGTCGAGAAGCCGCACGATCCCGGTGCGCTTCTCGAACAGCGAGAACAGCTCCCGGAGCTGCTTCATGTTCGAGGCGAGGTCCTCGTGGTCGAGCAGGTTCTTCTCGCCCGAAATGACGTAGTCCGTGCTGCTTTCCGAAATCGCCTGGTCGCCCGCCTCGATGGCGGCGGTCATCAGCGACAGCATGTCGGCCTGCAGCCGCTTCAGCTCCTCGTGCAGGCGCGCGCGGATCTCGTCGAAGTCCAGCCCGCCGAAATGCTGGGTGAGGTAGCTCGCCGCGGCGCTCAGCTCGGCGGCGGTGTAGCTGCGCTCGGTGAACAGGATGCGGTTCTGCACGTCGCCCGTGGCGGTGACGATGATCAGCAGGATGCGCTTGTCCGAAAGGGCAAGGAACTCGATCTGGCGGATCTTCGGCGGGCGGCGCCGCGGCGCCACGACCACGCCGGCGAAGTGGGTCAGCTCCGAGACGAGATGTGACGCGGACTGAATCAGGCGCTGGGGTTGGTCGCGCAGGAGGTGGTCCTCGAGCTCGTGGATCTCGGTCTGGCCGAGCGGCTTCACGGTGAGCAGGGTGTCGACGAAGAAGCGGTAGCCCTTGGGCGTGGGCACCCGCCCGGCGGAGGTGTGCGGGCTGACGATGAAGCCCATGTCCTCCAGGTCGGACATGACGTTTCGCACCGTGGCCGGCGAAAGTTCGAGCCCCGAGAACTTCGACAGGGCGCGCGAGCCGACCGGCTGGCCTTCGGCGATGTACCGTTCGATCAGGGTCTTGAGGAGGATCTGGGCGCGCCGGTCGAGCAAGGGATTTGTACCGCCGTTTGGTGTATGCGCCCGATTCTACAAAAAACGGCGATCGTTGCGCGGACAGAAACTCTTGATATTTGTGGTTTAATTCGGGCGTGCCGAGCGAGTTCAAAACGGTTGCGTTGATAGGCAAGTACCAGAGCCGCGAAGTGGCGGAAGCCCTGGTTGCGCTTGCGGAATACCTGCGTTCGCGCGGCTGCGTCGTGCTGGTGGAGCAGACCACGGCCGCCTCCACGGGTACGACCGGGTACGTCGTGAGTTCCTACGAGGTCATCGGTACCCGGGCCGATCTGGCGATCGTCGTCGGCGGCGACGGCACCCTGCTGCATGCCGCGCGCCGGCTCGCCGCGTTCAAGGTGCCGCTGGTCGGCGTGAACCAGGGCCGCCTGGGCTTCATGACCGACATCTCCCGCAAGTGCATGCTCGAGCGGATCGAGGACCTGCTGGCCGGCCGCTTCGGCAGCGAGAGCCGCGCGCTGCTGGACGCGCACGTGTTCCGCGGCGGCGAGCAGGTGTTCCACACGCTGGCGATGAACGACGTGGTGGTCAACAAGGGCGAACTGGGCCGCATGATCGAGTTCGAACTGCGCATCGACGGCGAGTTCGTCTATACCCAGCGCTCCGACGGCCTGATCGTCGCCACGCCCACCGGCTCGACCGCGTACGCGCTGTCCGCGGGTGGCCCGATCCTGCATCCCGCGGTGCCCGGCATCGCGCTGGTGCCCTTGTGTCCCCATGCCCTGGCCAACCGCCCGATTGCGGTCGACGACCGCAGCGTGATCGAGATCCTGCTCCATCCGCCAAACGACGCCCGGGTGCATTGCGACGGGCAGTCGCGCTTCGACGGCCGCGCCGGCGACCTGGTCCGGGTCACGCGGTCGGCGCAGTCTGTGACGCTGCTGCATCCGCCCAACTACAGCTATTTCGCGATGCTGCGGGAAAAGCTCCGCTGGAGCGAGTCTCCGCGCAACACCTGAGACGCGGAATCCGCACGTTCCTGTGCCCATGCTGCGCCGCCTGCTGATCCGGGACTTCGTCATCGTCGATGCGCTCGAACTGGACCTGCGCTGCGGATTCGGCGCCCTGACCGGGGAGACCGGGGCGGGCAAGTCGATCCTGGTGGATGCGCTGTCGATGGCGCTGGGCGAGCGCGCCGATGCGGCCGTGGTGCGCGGCGGCTGCGCCCGCGCCGAGATCGCCGCCGAGTTCCACCTGGAGGCCGGCAGCGATTCCGCGCGCTGGCTGGAGGAGAACGACCTGGGCGCGGGGGGCGACTGCCTGCTGCGCCGGGTCGTGGATGCCGGCGGGCGTTCCCGGGCCTACATCAACGGCTCGCCGGCCACGCTTGCCCAGTTGCGGGAGATCGGCGCGCGCCTGGTCGACATCCACGGCCAGCACGCGCATCACGCGCTGCTGCATGCCGAGAACCAGCGAGCCCTGCTCGACGCGCACGGCGGGCTGGCCGAATTGGCGGAACGGACGGCGCAGCTCCACCGGGCCTGGCGCAGGCTGGCCGACGCCCGGTCGAATGCGGAACGCGATGTTGCGGCCCAGGCGCGGGAGGCCGAAATGCTCGACTGGCAGCTGCGCGAACTGCGCCAGCTCGCCTTCGACGCCGGGCAGTGGCAGGAAACCGGCCAGGAGCACCGGCGGCTGGCCCACGCCGCGAGCCTGGCGGAAGCGGCGGCCGAGGCCGTGGCAGGACTCGAGGACGGCGAGGCCGCGGCCCTGCCGCAGGTCGATCGCATCGCCGCGCGGCTGCGCAGCCTGACCGAGTTCGATCCCGGGCTCGCCGAGACGGCGCAGCTCATCGAGGCGGCCGGCATTCAGCTCGCGGAAGCCGCCCACGCCATGCGCCGCTACGGCGAGCGGGTCGAGCCGGATCCGGGGCGGCTGGCCGAACTGGAGCAGCGGCTCGACGCGGTCCATCAACTTGCCCGAAAGCACAGGGTGAGCCCCGAGGATCTGCCGCAGGTCCAGCGCGGCATCGAGGACCGGCTGGAACAGCTCAGCGCCCTGGCGGATCCGGTCGCGCTGGCGGCGCGGGAACAGGCCGCGCTCGCGGAATTCCGGGAGTCGGCGGGCAAGCTGAGCCGCGGCCGCGCCGCCGCCGCCGCCGCGCTCTCGGAGCGGATCACCGAGGCGATGCAGACGCTGGCCATGAAGGG
>DATMWM010000186.1:0-4079 GCA_035562535.1 Rhodocyclaceae bacterium
GCATCACGGACTCGATCGACGAACTGGTCTGGTCGATCACCCCGGACGGCAAGGAGGTGCTGTTCGTCAGCCGGGCGGCCCTGGAGATCGCCGGCCATCACCCGGACGAGTTCATCGCCAGCCCGAGCCTGTGGCTCACCCTGGTGCACGAGGAGGACCGGGAACGCCTGATGGGCGCGCTGGAGAGCCTTCCGGAGCGCGGGCGCTTCGACGAGGAGTACCGCATCGCGCGCCCGGATGGTGCGGTGCGCTGGGTGCACGACCGCGCCCAGCTGGTGCGCGGTCCGGACGGAGCGGCGCTGCGCATCGACGGGGTGATGGCGGATGTCACCGAGCGCAAGCGCGCGGAAACCGCGCTGCGGCAGAGCGAGGCCTATCTGCGCGCGATCGTCGAGGCCGAGCCGGAATGCGTGAAGCTCATGGATGCCCAGGGGCGCCTGCTCGACATGAACCGGGCCGGGCTGGACATGCTCGGCGCGGCCACCCTGGACGAGATCCGCGGGACGGAGCTGAGTACGCTGGTCCTCGATCCGTACCGGGAAGCGTTCGACGAAATGGTGGCGGCCGTCTTCCGCGGCGAGAGCCGGACGCTGACCTTCGAGATGAGGATGCTGTCGGGGGCGCCGCGCTGGATGGAGACCCATGCGGTGCCGCTGCGCGCGGCCGGTCCCGCCAGCGAGATCCGCGCCCTGCTGGCGGTGACCCGGGACATCAGCGAGCACAGGCGGGCGCAGGCCGCGACCGCCGATGCGCTGGCGTCGCTGCAGTTGATGATGGACTCCGTGCCGGCGTACATCTCGTTCGTCGATGCGGACGAGCGCTACCGGATGGTGAACCGGCAGTACGAGGAATGGTTCGGCCGGCCCAGGGCGGAGATCGCCGGATGCGCGCTGGTCGACGTGCATACGCCGGAGTCCTATCGGGAAATCCAACCGCACGTGGCGGCGGCCCTGGCCGGCGAGCGCGTCCATTACGAGGTCAGCCTCGTCGATCTGGACGGCAGGCAGCGGTGGCTGGACGCCCAGTACGTGCCCCGCGTCGGCACCTCGGGCAAGGCCGAGGGATTCTTCGCCATCATCTTCGACATCACGACGCACAAGAAGGTCGAGGAGGAACTGCGTCAGCTCACCGCCGAACTGGAGCAGCGGGTGGCCGAGCGTACCGCCGAGGTCACCGATCTCTACAACAACGCCCCCTGCGGCTACCATTCCCTGGGCCCGGACGGCAGCATCCTGATGATGAACGACACCGAACTGCGCTGGCTGGGCTACGAGCGCTCGGAGGTGATCGGCAAGAGCACGCTGCGGGATTTCCTGGCCCCGGAGAGCGTGGCGGTCTTCGAGGCGGCCTTTCCCGGGTTCAAGCAGCGCGGCTACGTCTATGATCTGGAATACGACATGCTCCGCAAGGACGGCACGCGTTTCCCGGTCCTGCTCAGCGCGACCGCGATCTACGACCGGCAGGGCAACTACGTGATGAGCCGCTCCACCCTGTTCGACATCACCGCGCGCAAGCGGGCCGAGACGGCGGTCCTGGAACTCAATCGCAGGCTGCAGGAGCAGGCGGACCGGCTGGAGGCGGCGAACCGGGAGCTGGAGACCTTCACCTACTCGGTGTCCCACGACCTGAAGGCGCCGCTGCGGGGCATCGACGGCTACAGCCGGCTGCTGCTGGACGAATGCGCCGCCTCGCTGAGCGGCGACGCCGTGACCTTCCTGCAGAACATCCGCCACGCCACCGGCCAGATGTCCGAGCTGATCGACGACCTGCTCGCCTACTCGCGGCTGGAGCGCCGGGCTCTCGTGCGCGAGGACATACGCCTGGATGCGATGCTCGAATCGCTGGTGCGGGAGCGCGCGGACGACATCGCGGCAGGCCATGTTGCGGTATCGATCGACACCGGTTGCGGCGCGGTGCGCGCCGACCGCGAGGGGCTCGCCCTGGCGGTGCGCAACCTGCTGGACAACGCCATCAAGTTCTCCGCCGGGGTTCCGGACCCGCGGATCGAGATCGCCCTGCGCGAGGCGGACGGCCGCTGCCTGCTGTCGGTCAGGGACAACGGTCCCGGATTCGACATGCGCTATCATGACCGCATATTCGAGATCTTCCAGCGGCTGCATCGCGCCGAGGATTTCCCCGGCACCGGCGTAGGCCTGGCCATCGTGCGCAAGGCCATGGACCGCATGGGCGGCCGCGCCTGGGCGGAGAGCGCGCCCGGACAGGGCGCCACCTTCTATCTGGACATCCCCCGATGAGCGAGCGATCCGATTCATCCATTCCGAGGCCGATCCTGATCGTCGAGGACAATCCGCTCGACCTGGATCTGGCGCTGCGCGCCTTCCGCCTGCGCAACCTCGCCCACCCGATCGAGGTGGCGCGCGACGGCGAGGAGGCCATGCAGTGGGTGAAGCGCTGGGAGACCGGGGCGCCCGCGCCCCTGGTCGTCCTGCTTGACCTGAAGCTGCCGCGGGTGGACGGGCTGGAGGTTCTCCGGCAACTCAAGCATCATCCGCGCTTCCGCACCGTTCCGGTGGTGGTGCTCACGACCTCGGCGGAGGAGCGGGACATCCGATCCGCATTCGAACTGGGGGCGAACTCCTATATCGTGAAACCGGTGGACTTCGACCGATTCGTCGAGGTGGCGGGGCAGATCGAGTCCTACTGGTGCACGCTCAACCGACTGCCCAGGCAGCTACCGTGAAGATCCTCTACCTCGAAGACAGCACGATGGACGCCGACCTGGCGCGGCGCAGCCTGGCCAAGACGCGCGCCGAGTGGGGACTGCGGGTGGTGCCGTCCGTCGCGGAGGCGCGCGCCGTCCTGGAACGGGAAGGCGACTTCGATCTGCTGATGCTGGACCTGCGCGTTCCCGACGGCAGCGGGGTGGAACTGCTGGCCACGCTGCGGGCGGAAGGCAATCCGATCCCGGTGGTCATGGTCACCGGGCTGGGC
This sequence comes from Rhodocyclaceae bacterium, assembly GCA_035562535.1. GTDB lineage: Bacteria > Pseudomonadota > Gammaproteobacteria > Burkholderiales > Rhodocyclaceae > DATMWM01. Next base: position 2,953 of record DATMWM010000186.1, read on the forward strand.
GACGAGGCCGCCGCCGTTGCGGCGATCAAGGCCGGCGCCGACGACTACGTGGTCAAGCGCAGCGGCTACCTGGAGCGCCTGCCGACCATCATCGAGAACATCCTGGACGCGCGCCTCACCGAGGAGCGGCGCCGGATGCAGCCGTTGCGGGTGCTGTATGCCGAGGCCGGCGAGCGCGACCGGGATCTCGCCTGCCGGCACCTGGCCGAGTTCGCCCCGCATATCCGCCTGGACGTCGTCGGTACGGCCGCGGACGTGCTGGCGCGGCTGGCGTGCGCCACCGGCAGGGCGGCGCCAGAGCAGGCCGCGGCCTCGCCGGTCGAGCGCCGGGACTACGACCTGATCCTGGCGGATTTCAACCTCCCGGGCATGAACGGGCTGGAACTGATCAAGGAACTCCAGGCGCTGCCCTGCGGGGACGTCCCGGTCGTCCTGATCACCGGCGAGGGCAGCGAGGAACTGGCGGTACGCGCGTTTCGCCTCGGCGCGGCGGACTACCTGATCAAGCACGGCGGCTATCTCTACCAGCTTCCGGGCGTCCTGGAGAATGCGTACATCCGCGCGCGCCTGGCGCGGGAAGAACGAAGGCTGCGGGAGAGCGAGACGCGCTTCCGCACCCTGGCGGAAACCATTCCGACGCCGGTGCAGGGCTACGACCGCGAGCGCCGGGTCTTCTTCTGGAACCACGCCAGCGAACGCCTGTACGGCTGGAGCGCCGAGGAGGCGACCGGCCGCAGGATGGAGGACCTGCTGGACCGGGAGCCGCAGCGGGCCGATATCGTGGAGTCGATCGAGCGCTGGATCGGCTTCGGCCACATGATCGCGCCGGCGGAGGCGGTGGTCACGCGCAAGGACGGCACGCCGGTGACCGTGTTTTCCACCCTGGTGCTGCTGCGCGATCTGCAGGGCCGGCCCGAGATCTTCCGCCTGGACGTCGTCGGTTCGGCCGCGGACGTGCTGGCGCGGCTGGCGTGCGCCGCGGGCGGGCCGGCGCCAGAGCAGGCCGCGGGCTCGCCGGGCGAGCGCCGGGACTACGACCTGATCCTGGCGGATTTCAACCTCCCGGGCATGAACGGGCTGGAACTGCTCAAGGAACTCCAGGCGCTGCCCTGCGGGGACGTCCCGGT
>DATMWM010000187.1:0-5787 GCA_035562535.1 Rhodocyclaceae bacterium
CCGGCTGGGAACCGCATGGTTCAAACGAGCGTCGCGCAACTGTTTGAACGCCACCGGGAAAGTCTCCAACTCACCTGGATCTCGGGCTCCCGCGATTCCATCATCAAGACCAGCCTTCACGGCTGGACGCCGGCCGACCTGGTCGGTTTCCTGAACCTGATCCACCCAGATCGCATCCAGATCCTGGGCCGGGCGGAGCTGGCCTGGGCGGGCAGGCATCCTGCCGAGAAGGTGCTCCACCTGTTCCAGGAGATCATGGAAGCCCGGCCGCCGGCCGTGATCGTCGCCGACGGCTGCGAAACCCCGGAGCCCATGCGGCGGATCTGCATCGAGCAGGACGTTCCGCTCATCACCACGCCGCAGTCCGCCTCGGCACTGATCGATCAGCTTCGCATCTACCTCGGGCGAGTCCTGGCGGAGCGCGCCTCGCTGCACGGCGTGCTGATGGACGTCCTGGGCATGGGCGTGCTGATCACCGGCGACTCCGGCGTGGGCAAGAGCGAGCTGGCGCTGGAACTGATCAGCCGGGGCCACGGGCTGGTGGCCGACGACGTGGTCGAGATCGCCCGCGTCGGACCGGATCTGCTCGAAGGCCGCTGCCCGGAGATGCTCAGGGACTTCCTGGAGGTGCGCGGCCTCGGCGTGCTCAACATCCGGACGGTCTTCGGCGAGACGGCATGCCGGCGCCGGATGCGGCTGAAGCTGGTGGTCCACCTGCAGAGGCCGGTCAAAGGCGTGCCCGAGGTGGAGCGTCTGCCGCTCGATGCGCAGATCCAGAACATCCTCGGGGTGCCGGTGCGGCGCGTGACGATTCCGGTTGCGCCCGGACGCAACCTCGCGGTGCTGCTCGAGACGGCGGTGCGCTCGACCATACTGCTCCTGAGGGGGATCGACTCGACGCAGGAATTCGTCGAGCGGCAGAAGACGATGCTGGCTGACGGAAGCCAGGTCAACGAAACCCGCTAGCCCGCGTTATCCATGTCGGCGGCATCGACCGCCCTAACTCAGAGAGGAGACCTGCCCATGAAAAGGACCGTGCTTGCGGCCGCCGTGTCGCTGCTGTTCGCAAACCTCGCGCTCGCGCCGTCGGCCTCGGCCGGCACCCAGCAGGACAAGATGACCGCCTGCAACAAGGAGGCCGGCGACAAGAAGCTCAGCGGCGACGAACGCAAGAAGTTCATGAGCGAGTGCCTGTCGTCCAAGCCTGCCGGCGAGAAGGCCGCGACCGAAAAAGCCGCCGGGGAAAAGGCCGCCGCGGACAAGCCGGCCGCGACGTCCCAGCAGGAAAAGATGAAGGCCTGCAACAAGGAAGCCGGCGACAAGAAGCTCAGCGGCGACGAGCGCAAGAAGTTCATGAGCGAGTGCCTGAAGGGCTGAGAGGCCCGCGTAGCCGCCGGCGCGCAAGTCCGCGCGGGGCAGACAGGCGCCCGACCCTTGTCACACCGGCCGAGACATTCCGGCTTGACAGGGGTCGGTTTTTGGCCACAATCGCTCGAAGCTCCAGACAACGCAGGTTTTTCCGGCTCCCCCGCCCATGCTCAAGCTGCTGAACGCGCTGGTACTCGCGGCGCTGCTCGCCCAACCTGCGCTGGCGTTCAAGTTCTCGGACGATGAGCAGCAGACCGCCGCGGATGAGGCGGCGCGGCGCGACCGGATCGCCCAGTTGGTCTCGGTACCTTGCCGCGAGCGGATCAAGGGCCAGAAGATCATGACCGTGATTGCCGAGCAGACCGGCAACGGGTTCTTCAACGTGACCCAGAGCCGGTACGGGCCGCACTTTCACGCGATCAACCGGCGGCTTCGCGCCCTGGGACTCAAGACCTATACGCAGGAAGAAATCCGCGCCCAGATCGCCCAGGCCGAGCTCGAGGCCTATTTCCGCAACGATCCGGACGCGGCGCTGGCCGCCTCGCGCAAGCTCGGCGCGAACTACATCCTGCGCGGCGTGATCTCGACCCAGTCGTCGATCAACCCGGTGCTGCGCATTCCGGAAGTGTCCGTCAGCATGGGCTTCACGCTGACCGGCGCCAACGGCCGGGTCATCTCCGACGCCGGCGCGCGGGCGGAGTCGTATTCCGGCAGCGACACGCTCGGCATGGCGCTGACGCTGGTCAACGAGCAGGCCGACGAGCTGGTCGCCCAGCTCTACAACGACTTTTGCCGCAGCGGACAGGCTGCCGGCAAGAGCAAACGCTGATTCCCTGGAGGACTCCCATGAATGCCAAGCGCATCACTTCGAGCGCTGTTTTCGCAGCGCTGCTCGCCGGTCTCGTCGCCACCCAGGCCCAGGCCCAGCCGACCTGGGGTTCGGAGTCCAGCCCGTCGCCGACTGCCGGCGGCAGCACCTCGCAGAAGACGAACGAGGCCGCCGACAAGGGGATGTACAAGCCGATCGACTACGTGAACGCGTCGAAGCCGGGTCCGGCGATCATCGTCATCCCCGGGGAGATCAAGAGCAACAACGCCACCTTCGTGCAGAAGTTCGGCCCGAACAACATCGCCGACTTTGCGGAACTGGAGTTGGGCAAGGCCAACTTCAAGGTGCTGGAGCGCGCCGATCTGGGTCCGGTGCTGAACGAGTTCGCGCTGGCCTACTCGATGGGCGACCCGCAGCAGGCGCGCAAGTACCTGCAGAAGGGCAAGCTCAAGACCACCAAGTGGATCATCAAGTTCGACATCCTCAAAGCAGAGCCGGTGGCCGCTGCGCAGGAAGGCTTCAGCGGCGGCACCATCGGATCGCTGATCGGCATCCTGGCCGGAGGGCGCGGAGGCGCCGCCGCCGGCACGGCAGTCGGCTCCGTGCAGACCAAGGAGGGAACGGGCGTCTGGGTGATCGGCATGCGCTACAAGCTGCTGGACGCCAACACCACCGAGCAGGTGGCCACCGGCTACACGGAAGAGAAGATGGAACTCGGCGCCAAGGGCACCTCGGTGCTCGGCATCTCGTCGAGCGCGCAGGGTGGGCTGACGCTGGACACCATGGTGCAACGCCTGGTCCAGAAGAACGTCTGGGAAATCGACAGCAAGTACAAGTGAGGGCGGCCGCCCGACCCTGACCGCAGCCATCCCCGGAGCGCGAAGAAATGACAGACAGCGCCAAGCTGGGCAAGTACGAGATCCGGCGCGAGCTCGGTCAGGGCGCGATGGGCGTGGTCTTCGAGGGTTTCGATCCGCTGATCGGGCGGCGCGTGGCGCTCAAGACCGTGCGCCGCGACCAGCTCGAGCGCGCCGAGGCGCAGGAGATCCTGAACCGCTTCCTGCGCGAAGCCCAGGCCGCGGGCCGGCTGTCGCATCCGAACATCGTCCAGGTCTACGAGTACGGCGAGGACCAGGGCACCGCCTTCATCGCCATGGAGTTCGTCGAAGGGCGCGATCTGAAGGACTACTTCGACAGGGACGAGCGCTTCCCGCTGCCCGAGATCGTGCGCATCATGACCCAGCTGCTCGGCGCGCTGGACTACTCGCACAGCCATGGCGTCGTGCACCGGGACATAAAGCCGTCGAACATCTTCATCCTGCGCGACGGCACGGTGAAGGTCGGCGACTTCGGCATCGCCCGGCTGGAATCTTCGAACCTCACACAGGCCGGATCGATGCTGGGCACGCCGGCCTACATGTCGCCCGAGCAGTTCATGGGGCAGACGGTGGACGGCCGCTCGGACCTCTTCTCGGCGGGCGTGGTGCTCTACCAGTTCCTGACCGGCGAGAAGCCCTTCACCGGTGCGCTCACCACCATCATGCACAAGGTGCTGAAGGAGGAGCCGCCGCCGCCTTCGGAATTGAACGTCCAGGTTCCCCGGCCGTTCGACGGTTTGATCCGCAAGGCGCTGGCCAAGCGCCCGGACGAGCGCTTCCAGACCGGGAGCGAGTTCGCCCAGGCGCTGCAGCTTGCCGCCTCGGGACAACGCGCCGGCGCGGAGGCGACGATCGTCGACACGAGCGCCACCGCCGATTCGACGGTGGCGATGACCGGCGGCTCCGCGGCGGCGGCGCCAGCAAGCGCACCGGTCCCGACCCGACCGGCCCAGCCCGGCCGCGGTTCCCCGGCACTGGCGCTGGCGATCGTCGGCGGCCTGTTCCTGGTCGGCATCGGACTGGCCGCCTACGTTTTCCTCGGCAGAAGCAAGACACAGGAGACGCCGGCGCCCGCGCCGTCCGTCGCACAGAAGGCGGAACCGGCCGCCCAGCCGGCCGCCGCCGTGCCGAAGCCGCCTGCACCGCCCACCCAGCCTGAAGCCGCTCCGCCCGCGGACACCATGGTCATCAGCGCGCTCGGCCTGGCCGACCCCTCCGATCCGCGCTACCAGCAGGACAAGGCGCTGATCAACGCGGATCTGCGCGAGGACGCCAAGCGGCAACTGGTGGAGAAGGCCGTGGCGCTCTACGTCGACCAGAACTCGCTGAGCAAGAACTACGGCGTCCTGCGCGACAAGCTGCTCTCGCGCAGCGGCGAGTTCATCCAGAACGTCATCGAGGAACAGCCGCCGCAGCTCGGCCGCGACGGACTCCTCCACCAGACCACGCGCGCCACGGTGAAGGTCCGGGACGTGCAGCGCTCGCTCAACGAGATGTCGCGCCAGGAGCGTATCGACTTCATCCGCAACAACGGCGACCCGAAGATCTCGGTGCAGATCGCGGCGTTGGGCCCGGACGCACCGGCCGGGTCTCCCGCTCAGCGTTCGCCGGTCGCGGAGAATCTGCTCAAGGAGCGCATCCAGTCCTTCGGCTTCCGGGTCTGGAACGACGATGCGGCCCGCAGCAAGGGCGGCGCCGGTGCGGACTTCGCCATCGACGGCCAGGTCAAGTTCAAGAAGCTTTCGGCGCGGCTTCCAGCCTCGGGCGTAACCATCGAGAAGTTCGTGCTGACTTCGTGGACGGTCAGAGCCACGGACAAGCAGACCGGTGAGGAGATCTATTACAACACCACGATTCCAGAGAAGACCAGCTGGAACTCGGAGGAGGCTGCCCTTCGCGACATCGGCCGGCTGATCGGCGAGGAGTTTTCGCGGAGCTTCTTCCTGCAGCACTTCCACTTTTCGGGCCAGCGGGTGCGGCTGAACATCGCCGGGCTTCCAGACGCCGGAACGGTCGGGGCGTTGATGCGGGAACTCGCCGGCCTCAGAACGGTGCTCGGCGCGAACCTCGCCCAAGCCGAGGCTGGTCAGGCCACCATCGATGTCGACCTGTCAGGCGGTGCGGTCGGTGCGACCGACCTCGTCCAGGGCACGATCCTCGCTCCGCTCAATCGGAAGTTCGGCAAGCAGTGCCTGAGCGTCGTCGGTGGAACCGCGGCCGAAGTCTCGCTGCGGTTCGAGGCGGCCTGCGGCGATCCGGCAGTGCTCAGCCGCCTGGATTCGCTGCCGCCGGCCGCGCTCTACGATGCGCCCCAGCCCAGGCGGGATGCCGTGGTGAAGAACCCGCAGCTTCTGGACAAGCTACGAATCTGAGTCCCCGGCGTTTCAGCGGACGCTGTCGGGATCCCGCAGATCCGCCGAAGTCTGGCGGTCGCCTCGCGCGCCGGGGCGCCGGCCCATGTTCTGCCGCAGCCACCGTACCCGTCGCCGGGTGTTGCGCCCGCCGCTCCTGATGTCCTGCGCGATGCTCGCGAGCGTGGGACTCTGCTGCGCAGCCAATCCGAGCGCGATCATCGAAAGCGCCAGAAACTTTTCGATCACCATGTTCTCCTCCGTTCGAACGCGTTGTTCTGGGTGGTCGAAGGGATTTCGCAGGTCGCGTGCCAGCCAACTCAAGCCCTTGAAAAACTTGGGCGTCGACTCGACAACTCGG
>DATMWM010000188.1:0-3540 GCA_035562535.1 Rhodocyclaceae bacterium
GCCTACCATCGGGCGATCACCCCCAAGGGGGCGGAATTTGTCTGCACCCCGGAACCCGCGCCGAAGCGCTCGAAGGTGGCGGCCGATTTCGTCGCCTGGGTGAAGGCCAGCCCGGAGCGAGGCAAGGAGGCGGCGGTCGACGCGCTGTTCCGCTATCTCAAGGAAACCTACCCGTGCAAGAAATGACGAATCCGAAATGAGGAGAGACACATGAATCGCAAATTCCTGCTCGCCGCCTCGCTTGGCGGAGCAATCGCGCTTTCGGGCTGCGCCGGGATGTCCGACACCCAGCAGCGTGTGACGACCGGCACTGCCATGGGCGCGGCCGGCGGTGCGGTGGTCGGTGCGATCACCGGCGACTGGGCCTGGGCCGCGGCGGGCGCTGCCGTCGGGGCGGCGGGCGGCTTTCTGGTGGACCAGCAGAAACAGAGGGAGCAGCAGGCCTACGAGCAGGGCGTGCGCTCCGGGCAGGCGCAGCAGCAGAAGTAATTCAGGATTGGCCGTCCGGCGGGCCGGGATGGTCGGCCGCCGGATCGGCCGCCGACGAGAGCCGAGCCAGCACGTCGGCCGCCATGGCAGGCGATCCGCGTGTGCTGTTCGCCGCCGAACGGGCGCTGATGGCCTGGATCCGCACCGGCATCACCACCGCGGGCCTGGGCTTCGTCGTCGCCAAGTTCGGGCTGTTCCTGTCCATGTTGCACCAGAACCCGCGGGTGGTGGACGACGCGCGGGTTTCCCTGTTCATCGGGCTGGGACTGGTCCTGTCCGGGGCCGGCATGAACCTGTTCGGTGCCGCGCGTTACAAGGCGGTGCTGAAGACGATCGCCGCGGAAGACGTGCCCGCCCATTACCGGCCCGGCGCCACCCTGATCGTGGCCTACGCGGTGATCCTGCTCGCCGCGATCCTCGCGGTCTATCTCGTCGGCACCTGAGCGGGCCGCCGTTTCTCGCGTCCGCCGGTGCATCACCACCGTCTAGGCGGGCGGCGAGAGGTATGGAAAACCCTGAGAATCTCCACCGCGTCCGCGCGAACGCGGTAGGGGATCAGATAACGCGTCCTGGTTACGACCAGTTCCCGCGTGCCGGGGACGCGTCCGGGCCGGCCCATTCCGGGCTGCTCGGACAGCAGCGCGACGGCTGCCAGGATCCGCTGAACCACCAGCTGTGCGGCCCTGGGGTCCTCTGCGGCGATGAAACTCGCTTCGTCCTCCAGGTTGCGCAGCGCCGCCCGCAGCCACCTAACGCGCATCCGCGCGCCACTTGCTTGTGACCGCATCGACCTCCTGGTCGGTGGCAAAATCGCCTGCGTCGGCTTCGGCCAGAGCCGTCCGGGTTTCCGCGACCTGCCATTCGTTCAGGTCCAGATAGGCGCGGATTGCCTCGGCCGCGAGGAAGGATCTGCTGCGCCGGGTCGCCTCGGCGAGCCCGTCGAGGCGGAGCTTGACGTCGTCTTCCAGTCTGATTGTCATCGTGGCGGACATGAAAATCTCCAGTTTGTGCTGCGTTGTGCACAACATAGCACAAGCGTGTCGCCCGCCACGGCGATTCAGCGGAACGCCTCCAGCAGTTCCTCGATCCGTATCGCCATGCGCGCGACCACCGGCCAGTCGTGGGTCACGATGTCCTGGGCGTGGGCGAGGTTGTTGCGCAGCGACTCCAGGTCGCGGATGGCCTGGGACGCGATGCCGCGGGTCTCGAAGCCGAACAGCGCGCGCTGCTGCGCATCGCTCAGCAGCACCTGCGCCTTGTCCGCGAACTGCAGGCAGTCGAGCAGTTCCACCGGCTGGCCGCGCCGCGCCCGTTCCTCGGCCAGGGCGCGCGCCTTCTCCAGCCGGGTGGGGGACAGATGACCGTGCCAGGCCTCGCCCGGCCAGAGCCGCCGGATGCGCTCGGTCAGGCCGATCTCGGCCAGGGTCAGCAAGCCGAACAGCCACATGCGGGCGATCGGGCCGTTCAAGTGTTCGCGACCGACGACCCCGCCCACCTGTCCGAGCAGCGAGACGTAGCAGAAATCGTGGCGGGTCAGCACCTGGATGACGTCCGCCAGCGGCGCCTCGCCGCGCAGCACCTGACCGCGCAGGAACGGCCGCAGCGCCGCGCCGCAGGAGGCTTCGCCGAGATCCTGCGCGAGCACGTAGCCGGCGGGCAGGCCGTTGCGGCGCAGTCCGGCCAGTGCAGCCGAGTGTTCCGATAGCGCACCGGCCACCTCGGGCCCCGGCTGGTCCGCGTCGAACCAGAGCAGCGGCTCGGCCAGGTCGCGGGCGGTGATGGTTTCCATGAACAGCCGCAGGGTTCGGCGCTCGGCGAAGCTCTTCTCCCGCACCGGGGCCTGATCGCCGAAGTCGAACGGAGCCGCCCGTCCCGAAGCGTCCAGGCACTCGTCCAGCTCCTGCTCGAGCTTGCGGTACAGGCGCGCGTCGCCTTCGCGCAGCACGTCGAGCAGGGCCCGGGCCTCGGTCGCGAACACCCTGGCGAAGCGCGGATCGGCGCGGCGGATGTCCCGGCAGTTGTCCAGCAGGTCGGCGAGCTTGACCGTCTTGGCCCGCGGCGAGGCGCGGGCGGTGTGCGCCCGGTCGATCGCCTTGCGCGCGGCGCGGTTGCCGTCCCCGGGCCGGCTGACGTCCGTGAGGTCGGCCACCAGCTCGGCCACGCCCGGGCCGAAGCGTTCGCGGATCTCGTCCAGCGTGACTTCGGTATCCTCCACCGTGTCGTGCAGCCAGGCTGCGGCGATCGTCTCGGCATCCGCGGTGACCGCCGCCACGAGTTGCGCCACCGATTTCAGATGCACCTCGTAGGGCTGGGCGCTGTATTTGCGCCGGTGGTCGATGCGCCGGTGGGCCTGGGTGGCGAAGCGTCTGGCTCGAGTGATCAGGGCATCCATGCGTGGCTCGAAAGCGGTTCGTCCAGCCCCGGATTATCGCCCAGCCGCCGGGTCCGAATTGCCGGCGCAGCGCCCGGACGGTACGATGCGCGCCTTGCCAGGAAGAAGCGCCCGAGCGCCATGCAAGTCCAACTGGATCCGAATCTCACGCTGGCCGCCGCCACCCTGGTCCTGCTGCTCGGGCGCACGCTGATCGGGCGGATCGGTTTCCTGCGCGCCTACAGCATTCCCGAGCCGGTGGTCGGCGGTCTGATCGTGGCGCTGCTGGTCACCGGCCTGCGCGGCTTCGAACTGCAGGTCTCCTTCGATTCCTCGTTGCAGTCGCCGCTGATGCTGATGTTCTTCGCCAGCGTCGGGCTGAGCGCGGACGCGCGCAGCCTGGCCCGGGGCGGTTTGAAGCTGGTGGTGTTCCTCGCCATCGTCGCGGCGATGCTGATCATGCAGAACCTGATCGGGGTGGGCGCGGCGCTGGCGATGGATCTCAACCCGCTGGTCGGCCTGCTCGCCGGCTCGATCTCCATGGCCGGGGGGCACGGTACCGGCGCGGCCTGGGCGGGCCGCTTCGCCGAGGTGCAGAACCTGCGCGGGGCGCTCGAACTGGCGATCGCCAGCGCGACCTTCGGCCTGATCCTCGGCGGCATCGTCGGCGGTCCGGTGGC
>DATMWM010000189.1:0-17494 GCA_035562535.1 Rhodocyclaceae bacterium
GCGTTGCGCGGGTTTCGGCGACCCCGCGGCGGCTGGCGGAATGGCAGTGCTGGCCTGGATCTGCGGATTCGCCGGCGTGTTCTGGATCTTCGTCGCTCCGGTGTGGCTCGCCCGGCGCTGGGGGATGGGTTCGGGCGTGACCGCCGGGCTGCTCGGCTGGCTGGTGCTTATCCCTCCGGGCCTGGCGCTGGTGGCGCTGCGCGCATGGGAGCCGGGCGAGCCACACCGGAGCGACGAAGATCCAGAACGCGCCGGCGAATCCGCAGATCCAGGCCAGTATCGCCATTCCGCCAGCCGCCGCGGGGTCGCCGAATCCCGCGGCACGCGACGCGAAAAACAATCCGACCGCGGTCAGCCCTGCGTAAGACAGCCGCAGCCCCCGGGAATATCCCGCCAGCGCGCCCCATTCCCAGGCGGCGGCGGCCAGCGCCAGGGCCACGAAGGCGATCCAACCGGTCTGCGGCAACAGGTAGAGCGCGGCGACGAAACCGCAGGCCAGGGCGAGCGCGGTGGCGACCCGCGCCTTAAGCATGCTTGACCGCGCCCTGCCCCGGCTCGGCGTCGGCGCCGGCTTCAGCCTGCGTCTGCGGTTCCGTCTCCGCCCTGAGCTGCTCGCTGGTGCGCCCGAAGCGCCGCTCGCGCTGCCGGTAGGATTCGATCGCCTGGTCCAGCGCGGCCGTATCGAACTCGGGCCAGAGCGCGTCGGTGAAGTACAGCTCGGTGTAGGCGAGCTGCCATAGCAGGAAATTGCTTATCCGCTTCTCGCCGCCGGTGCGGATGAACAGATCCGGCTCGGGCGTCTCGGCCAGCGCCAGGTGCGGCGCCAGGTCGGCCTCGGTGAATCCGCCGCGGCGTTCCGGGGCGGCGGCGAGCATGCGATTGACCGCCTGCAGGATGTCCCAGCGCCCGCCGTAGTTGGCCGCCACGGTGAGCGTGAGCCGCCGGTTGCCGGCCGTGAGCGCCTCGGCCCGCGCGATCAGCTCCTGCAGCCGGGACTCGAAGCGCGAGACCTCGCCGATCACCCGGAAGCGGATGCCGTTCTCGTGCAGCTTGAGCACCTCCTCCTCGAGCGCGCCGACGAATAGCTGCATCAGGAAGGACACCTCCTCGGCCGGGCGCCGCCAGTTCTCCGAACTGAAGGCGAACAGGGTGAGGTAGCCGATGCGCCGCTCGATGCAGGCCTTGATCACCTCGCGCACCGTCTCGACGCCGCGCTTGTGGCCGGCCACGCGCGGCAGGAAGCGCTTGCGCGCCCAGCGCCCGTTGCCGTCCATGATGATGGCCACGTGGCGCGGCATCGTCCCGGTCTCGGGCACGCCGCGCGTGGAGCTGACGAATCGGGTCATCGGGCGATCGGGCAGGTAGCGCCGACGCGGGGCGGTTTCAGACCGCCATCAGGTCGGCTTCCTTGGCCGCCAGGACCTTGTCGACCTCGGCCACGTAGCGGTCGGTGAGCTTCTGCATGTCGTCCTGGGCGCGCCGCTCGTCGTCCTCCGAGATCTCCTTGTGCTTCATCGCGTCCTTGAGCTGCTGGATGGCGTCCCGGCGGACGTTGCGCACCGCCACCTTGGCGTTCTCCGCCTCCTTGTGCACCACCTTGATCAGCTCCTTGCGCCGCTCCTCGGTGAGCGCGGGCATGGGCACGCGCACCATTTCGCCCATGGTCGCCGGGTTCAGCCCCAGGTCGGAATCGCGGATCGCCTTCTCGACCACCGGCAGCATCTTCTTCTCCCAGGGCTGGACGCCGATGGTCCGGGCGTCCAGAAGGGTCAGGTTGGCCACCTGGGCGATCGGCATCATCGTGCCGTAGTAGTCGATCTGGATATGGTCGAGCAGGCCGGTGTGCGCCCGGCCGGTGCGCACCTTCTGGAGGTCGTGCTTGAGCGACTCCAGGGATTTCTGCATCTTCTGTTCGGTGGATTTCTTCAGTTCGGCAATCATCGATCACCCCTAGACGTACACCATGGTTCCTTCATCTTCGCCCAGGACCACGCGCCGCAGCGCGCCGGGCTTGAAGATGCTGCAAACGTTGATCGGCAGCCTCTGGTCGCGGCACAGCGCCAGCGCGGTGGCATCCATGACCTTCAGGTTGCGGCCGATCGCCTCGTCGAAGGACACGCGCGGATAACGCACAGCGGAGGGGTCCTTCTTCGGGTCGGCGGTATAGACGCCGTCCACCTTGGTGGCCTTGATTACGATCTCGGCGCCGATCTCCGAGCCGCGCAGCGCCGCCGCGGTATCGGTGGTGAAGAAGGGGTTGCCGGTGCCGGCGGCGAACACCACCACCTTGCCCTCCTCCAGATAGCGGATCGCCTTGCCCCGGATGTACGGCTCGACCACCTGCTCGATGTTCAGCGCGGACTGGACCCGGCCATTGATGCCGGCATGGCGCATCGCGTCCTGCAGCGCCAGCGCGTTCATCACCGTGGCCAGCATGCCCATGTAGTCGGCGGTCGCGCGGTCCATGCCGCTCGCCCCGGCCGCCACGCCGCGGAAGATGTTGCCGCCGCCGATCACCACGCCCATCTCGACGCCGAGCGCGGTGACCGTGCCGATCTCGCCGACGATGCGCCCCAGCATCTCGCGATTGATGCCATAGGCGTCGTCGCCCATGAGCGCCTCGCCCGAGAGCTTGAGCAGCACCCGGCGGTAAGCCGGGTGCCCGGCTGCCGGGCTGGCCCCGGCGGCGGGACCGGATCCGGCCACGAGCCTAGCGGCCCGCCGCCGCGGCTGCCTGCGCGGCCACCTCGGCCGCGAAGTCGTCGCTGCGCTTCTCGATGCCCTCGCCGACCACGTACAGACGGAAGCCGGCGACCGAGGCGCCCCTGGACTTCAGAAGCTGCTCGATGGTCTGCTTGTCGTCCTTGACGAAGGGCTGGCCGAGCAGGGTCACCTCCTTGAGGAACTTCTGCACCGAACCCTCGGCGATCTTTTCCAGCATGGCTTCGGGCTTGCCCGCCTCGCGCGCCTTCTCGACCGCGATGCGCCGCTCGGCGTCGATCAGTTCCTGCGCCACGCCGGAGGCGTCCATGGCCTTCGGCTTGGAGGCGGCGACGTGCATCGCCAGATCCTTGCCGAGCTGCTCGTCGCCGCCGGCCAGATCCACCAGCACGCCGATCTTCGAGCCGCCGTGCACGTAACTCGCCAGCCTGCCCTTGGCGTCCACCCGGGCGAAGCGGCGGATCGACATGTTCTCGCCGATGCGGCCGACCAGGGCCTTGCGCACTTCCTCCACCGGGGCGCCGTCCAGCGTCAGCGCGGCAAGCGCCCCGACGTCGGCCGGATCGTTCTGCGCCACCAGTTCCGCCAGCTTGCGGGCGAATCCCTGGAAGTCCTCGTTCTTGGCGACGAAGTCGGTCTCGCAGTTGACCTCGACGATCGCCCCGAGCTTCGCGTCGGCCGCGACGTACAGGCCGACCACGCCCTCGGCGGTGATCCGGGACGAGGCCTTCGCCGCCTTGCTGCCCAGCTTGACCCGCAGGATCTCCTCGGCCTTGACCATGTCGCCGCCGGCTTCCGCCAGGGCCTTCTTGCATTCCATCATCGGCGCGTCGGTCTTCTCGCGCAGATCCTTGACCATGCTCGCGGTGATTTCCGCCATGCTCGCTCCTGAATTCCGTGGGTGGTGCTGAATCGGGTGACCGGGGGCCGGGCGCTCAGGCCGTGGGCCCTTCGCGGCCGTCGTCGATCTCGACGAACTCGTCGGCCGAGGCGGCGACGATCTCCTGGACGACCTGGCTGCGGCCCTCGAGGATCGCGTCGGCCACGCCCCGGGCGTAGAGCCGGATCGCGCGGCTCGAATCGTCGTTGCCGGGGATCACGTAGGCCACGCCGTCGGGCGAATGGTTGGTGTCGACCACGCCGATGACCGGGATTTCGAGCTTGTTTGCCTCGGTGACCGCGATCTTGTGGTAGCCGACGTCGACCACAAACAGGGCGTCCGGCAGGCCGTTCATGTCCTTGATCCCGCCCAGGCTCTTCTGCAGCTTGTCCAGTTCCCGCTGGAGCACCAGCGCTTCCTTCTTCGCCATGCGCTCGAAGGAGCCGTCCTGGGCCATCTGCTCCATGTCCTTCAGTCGCTTGATCGACTGCTTGACCGTCTTGAAGTTGGTCAGCATGCCGCCGAGCCAGCGCTCGTCGACGTAGGGCGCGCCGCAGCGCTGCGCCTCCTCGCGGATGATCTCCCGCGCCTGCCGCTTGGTGCCGACGAAGAGGATCGCCCCCTTGTTCGACGCCATCTTCTTGACGAACTGCAGCGACTCCTGATACTTCACCAGGGTCGTTTCCAGGTTGATGATGTGGATCTTGTTGCGGTGACCGAAGATGAAAGGCGCCATCTTCGGGTTCCAGAAGCGGGTCTGATGGCCGAAATGAACGCCCGCCTCCAGCATCTGACGCATCGTAGTCGTCATGCACTTTCTCCGAATAGGGTTTGACCGCCGCCCGGCCTTGCGACCACCGTCGAGTGCGAATCGGTTCGACGGACCCTGTTCGATGCCGGGCGTGTGAATTTTGCCCGTCCGCCGCGAACGGATTCCGCTCGCGCTTCCGGGCAATCTTTTAATTATATTTCAATCGACTCCTCCGGCTCAAGCTCTGAATCGCGGCTCCACGGCCGTGCCAATCCCCCGCGCCATGCCGGCGAAACCAAAATTGCCTAGCACGGACTAATCGGCTAGCCTAACGCGCCTGCCGAGAGCCGCAATCCATGAGCATCACCCTGAAAACGCCCGAAGAAATCGAGAAGATGCGCGTGGCCGGCCGGCTGGCCGGCGAAGTGCTCGACTACATCGCCCCCTTCGTCAAGCCCGGCGTCACCACCAGCGAACTGGACCGGCTCTGCCACGAGTACATGGTCGAGGTCCAGGGGACGGTTCCCGCCCCGCTCAACTACGCGCCGCCCGGCTACCGGCCCTACCCGAAGTCGATCTGCACCTCGGTCAACCACCAAGTCTGCCACGGCGTGCCCGGCGACAAGGCGCTCAAGAAGGGCGACATCGTCAACATCGACGTCACCGTGATCAAGGACGGCTGGCACGGCGACACCAGCCGCATGTTCATCGTAGGCGGCGAGACCACGATCCTGGCCAGGCGGCTGTGCCAGGTCACCTACGAATGCCTGTGGATGGGCGTGTCCCAGGTGCGCCCCGGCGCGCGCCTGGGCGACATCGGCCAGGCGATCCAGCGCCACGCCGAGCGCCACGGCTTCTCGGTCGTGCGCGAGTTCTGCGGCCACGGCATCGGCCGCAAGTTCCACGAAGAACCGCAGGTCCTGCACTACGGCAAGGCGGGAACCGGCGTGACGCTCGAGCCCGGCATGACCTTCACCATCGAGCCGATGATCAACGCCGGCCGGCCGGCGATCTCCGAACTGCCGGACGGCTGGACCATCGTCACCAAGGACCGCAGCCTGTCCGCCCAGTGGGAACACACCGTGCTCGTGACCGACACGGGCCACGAGGTCCTGACCGTCTCCGCGGGAAGCCCGCCGTCGCCGCTGCCGGCGCAGTGACGTGAGCGTTCCGGCCACCGCCGCAGTCCAGGACCGCGGCCTGATCGGCGATCTGCGCGCCGCCCTGCAGGCCGGCCAGTCCCGCCTGAAGGCCGCGTACCTGGAACGCGGCAACGCCCTGACGATGCTGCGCGGCCGCGCCCAACTGGTCGACGCGGCCCTGAAGGATCTGTGGAACCGCCACGCGATGCCGCCCACCCTGGCGCTGGTGGCGGTCGGCGGCTTCGGCCGCGGCGAGCTCTACCCGCACTCCGACGTCGATCTGCTGCTCCTCATCCCGGACGACATCAGCACGCCCTGCCAGCAGAAGCTGGAGCAGTTCGTCGGCCTGTCCTGGGACATCGGCCTGGACATCGGGCACGCCGTACGCACGGTGGACGAATGCATGGACGAGGCGGAGCGGGACGTCACCGTGAAGACCACGCTGCTGGAAGCGCGCTACCTAGCGGGCAGCAGGCGGCTCTACGACGCGTTCTCGGCCGCGCTCAGGGCGCAGATCGACCCGCGCGCCTTCTTCAACGCCAAGCGGCTCGAACAGGAGGAGCGCTACGCCCGCTACAGCGACACGCCCTACAGCCTGGAGCCGAACTGCAAGGAAAGCCCGGGCGGCCTGCGCGACCTGCAGAACGTCCTGTGGATCACGCTGGCGGCCGGACTGGGCGGGAACTGGGCGAGCCTCGCCCGCCGGGGGCTGATCACGCGC
Organism: Rhodocyclaceae bacterium; assembly: GCA_035562535.1. Taxonomy (GTDB): domain Bacteria; phylum Pseudomonadota; class Gammaproteobacteria; order Burkholderiales; family Rhodocyclaceae; genus DATMWM01. The sequence goes on from DATMWM010000189.1 coordinate 6,216, forward strand.
GCCGAGGTGACCCAGCTCAACCGGGCGGAGAACTTCCTGCGCAACCTGCGCATCCGCCTGCACCTGCTCACCGGCCGGCGCGAGGACCGCCTGATCTTCGACCATCAGGAGGCGCTCGCCCGCTCCTTCGGCCTGGCGCCGAGCGCCGCCAAGCGCGCAGCCGAGATCCTGATGCAGCGCTACTACCGCAACGCCAAGTCGGTCACCCAGCTGAACACCATCCTGCTGCAGAACCTCGGCGCGACGCTCGACCCGATGCCGAGCGCCGGCGCGGAGCCGATCAACGAACGCTTCCAGGCCGAGCGCGAACTGCTGGACGTGCGCCGCGAGGACCTCTTCGAGACGGAGCCGCGTGCGATCCTGGAGAGCTTCCGCCTGCTGCAGGAGCACCCGGAACTCACCGGCATGAGCGCGCGCACCCTGAGGGCGCTGTGGCGGGCACGTAACCGGATCGACGCGGCCTTCCGCCGCGACCCGCTGAACCGCTCGCGCTTCCTCGAACTGTTCCAGGCCGGGCGCGGGCTGATCCACGAGTTCCGGCGCATGAACCAGTGGGGCGTGCTCGGCCGCTACCTGCCGGCTTTCGGCCGCATCGTCGGCCAGATGCAGCACGACCTCTTCCATGTCTACACGGTCGACCAGCACATCCTGCAGGTCCTGCGCAACGTGCGGCGCTTCGTCATGCCGGAGTTCGCCCACGAGTACCCGCTGTGCAGCCGGCTGATCACCGCCTTCGAGCGCAACTGGCTGATCTACGTCGCCGCGCTGTTCCACGACATCGCCAAGGGCCGCGGCGGCGACCACTCGCGGCTGGGCAAGGTGGACGCGGCGCGCTTCTGCCGCGCCCACGGCCTGAGCCGCGAGGACACCGAGCTGGTCGGGTTCCTGGTCGAGCACCACCTGTCCATGTCCGCGGTCGCGCAGAAGCAGGACCTCGCCGACCCCGAGGTAATCGGCGGCTTCGCCCGGCTGGTCGGCACCGAGCGGCGGCTGACCGCGCTGTACCTGCTGACCGTGGCGGACATCCGCGGAACCAGCCCGAAGGTCTGGAACGCGTGGAAGGGCAAGCTGCTGGAAGACCTGTACTACGCCACCTCCCGGGTGCTGCGCGGCGCCGCGACCCACCAGGCCATGGGTCTGGAGCAGCGCCAGGAGGAAGCGCGCGAGATCCTGCGCTTCCACGGACTGCGCCCGGCGGTCGAGTCGGCGCTCTGGCGCGAGCTGGACACCGTGTATTTCATGCGCCACGACGCCGAGGAAGTGGCCTGGCATACGCGGGTGCTCTACCATCGGCCCGCGAGCCCCGATCCCGTGGTCAAGGTCCGCCCGAGCCGGATAGGCGAAGGGCTGCAGGTGATGGTCTACACGCGCGACCAGCCGCAGCTCTTCGTGCGCCTGTGCGGTTTCTTCTCGAAGCTGGGCTACAGCATCGCGGACGCCAAGATCCACACCACCCGCCACGGCTTCGCGCTCGACAGCTTCGTGCTGCTCGACCCGGGCGCCCACCTGAGCTACCGCGACATGACCAGCCTGATCGAGCACGACCTGGTGGAGCGTCTGCGCCATGCCGGGCAGCCGGATCAGCCCGCGCAGGGTAGGCTGTCGCGGCAGGTCAAGCATTTCCCGATCGCCCCCGAGGTCCATATCCGCCAGGACGATCGCGGAAGCTACTCGGTCATGTCGGTGAAGGCGGCCGATCGCACCGGCCTGCTGTTCTCGATCGCCGCGGTGCTGGCCCGGCACGGCATCGACGTGCACGGCGCCAAGATCGCCACCCTGGGCGAACGCGTCGAGGACACCTTCCTGATCAGCGGCAGCGAACTCGGCCAGACGGCCAAGCTGCTGCGCCTGGAACAGGAACTGCTGCAGGTCCTGCAGGTTTGAAGCGGAATCCGGGCCCGCTGCGCGCGGACCCGGAAAAGCCGGCGCCGGGGGGGCTCAGCGCGGCGGGATGTCGCTCACGTAGACGCTATCCACCAGCGGCTTCGCGTCCGCCTGGGCCACGTGGCAGCTCGTGCACTGGTAGCGGTTCATGTTGACCACCCGCTGCATGCCGTCCTTGGTGTCGATGAAGGTCATGTGGCTGTCGCCTACGCGCGGCGAATCCTTCTTGCGGTAGGTATCCGGACTGTGGCACTCCAGGCACTTGTTCGTCTGCAGCGAGATGTCGTCGTAGTTCGGCATCGCGTGCGGAATCAGCGGCGGGGCATCCCTGAACGAGCGGGCCAGGTTCTTCTGCTTGCCCGGCTCGCCGCCGACGTACTGCTTCTCCTGGAACGTCGGATCGGGCGCCACCGCCTCCGATCCGCGCAGGCTCTGCGGTCCGGACCCCTGGTGCGCGCAGCCGGAGCCGATCGCCGCCGCCAGCACCACGGCCAGTGTCAGTGAAATGGGTCGGTTCATCATCAGTCCCTCCAGTAAGGATCCAAAATCCGTCCGATCAATGCGTCCTGGCCGGCTGCGCCGATTCGCCGGCCGGCCTTTCCACGGGGTTGTTGAAGCGACTACCGAATTCGAAGACATCCTTGGAGCACACGTCGATGCAGCGCCCGCAGTTCGTGCAGTTCGGCGACAGGATCACCGGGCCGAGGCCCTGGGCCGCGCCCTTCAGCGCCGGCTTGATCACCTGATGCTCCGGGCATACCGCGAAGCAGTCCATGCAGTCGTTGCACTGCGCGCGCCGCAGCGCGCTCACCCGCAGCAGGCTGTAACGGCCGAGCAGGCTGTAGAAGGCGCCCATGGGACAGAAGTGGCCGCACCAGCCGCGCTGCACCACGAACAGGTCGAGCAGGAACACCGCCAGCAGCAAGACCCAGGCCGTGCCCAGGCCGAAGATCAGCCCGCGGTGCATCATCGACACCGGGTTGATCAGTTCCCAGGCGATCGTCCCGGTGACCAGCGCCAGGACCAGGGTCATGCCGAGGATCCAGTAGCGCACGGCGCGCGTGAGGTGCGCCCCGCCCTTCAGGCCCAGCCGCATGCGCAGCCAGGCCGCGGCGTCGGTCAGCAGGTTCACCGGGCAGACCCACGAGCAGAACACGCGCCCGCCGGCCAGCAGGTAGAAGCCGACCACGATCGCCACGCCGAGGATCGCGTTGCGCTCGGGCACGTGCCCGGTCAGCAGCGACTGCAGCAGCACGTAGGGGTCGGCCAGCGGCAGCACGCCCAGTGTCAGGCTGTAGCTCAGGTTGCCCTTCACGATCCACCAGCCGAACCAGGGACCGACCAGGAACAGCGCCAGGATCCCGAACTGCGAGGTCCGCCGCAGGATCAGCCACTTGTGCGCGCCCAGCCAGCCCTTGGCCGCGACCGCTTCCGCGCCGATGCGCTCCACGCTCATCGCGGCGCCTCCAGACAAACGCGGTCGCGCAGCGACTCTCGACGCTCCCCTCGCCCCTCGCGGGAGAGGGGCTGGGGGTGAGGGTGAAAGAGGCGCCGATTCATCGCGGCGCCTCTTCAGCCAGCGGCTTCAGCACGCCGCCGGCCCCCTGGCTGCCCGGATCGAAATGGCCCGGAAGCTGCACGCCTTCCGGCATGCGGTCGGGCAGGTCGATCAGGCCCTTGTCCTCGAGCAGCGACTTGCCGGCCTTGCGTTTCTCCTCCCAGCCGAGCCGGTAGTGCTCGCCGAGCTCGCCCTTGGCCATGCGGATCGGATAGACCTTGATCGCCGCCACCTCGAGCACGCAGCCGGCCTCGCACTTCCCGCAGCCGGTGCATTGGTCCGAATGCACCGTGGGCAGGAACATGGTGTGCTTGCCGGTGCGCTCGTTGTGCTGAAGTTCCAGGGTGATCGCCTTGTCGATCAGCGGGCAGACCCGGTAGCAGACGTCGCAGCGCAGGCCGAGGAAGTTCAGGCAGGTCTCGTGGTCCGCGAGAACCGCCAGGCCCATGCGCGCCTTGGCGATGTCGGTGAGCGCGTGGTCCAGCGCCCCGGTCGGGCAGGCCTTGACGCACGGGATGTCCTCGCACATCTCGCAGGGACCGGTGCGCGCCACGAAGTAGGGCGTGCCCGTGGCCACGTCCTGCTCGGGCCGGGCCAGGAACAGGATGTCGTAGGGACAGTCGCGCACGCAGGCGCCGCAGCGGATGCACGCGCCCTGGAAGTCGGACTCGGCCAGGGCGCCGGGCGGGCGCACCGCGGCCGCCGGCAGCGCCCTCGACTGCTTCGCGTACAGGCCCAGCCCGAGGCCGAGCAGGCCGACCCCGGTGGCCATCCGGCCCATGTCCGCCAGGAAGCGGCGGCGCGCGCTGCCCTTGCTCCGATTCTCGCCGTCCATGAGATACGCGCCTGCGCCGCCTTTCGCCTTACCCCTGCCCCCTCACCCCTGAACCCTCACGCTTTCAGGCCTTCACCACCTTGCAAGCGTTCTTCTTGAAGTCGGTTTCTTTCGAGATCGGGCAGGTGGCGTCCAGGATCAGCTTGTTCACCAGGCGGTGCTCGTCGAAGAAGGGCACGAACACCAGGCCCTGCGGCGGCTTGTTGCGCCCGCGGGTCTCGACCCGGGTGACGATCTCGCCGCGGCGGGTGGCGACCTTGACCGTGTCGCCGCGCTGCAGCCCGCGCTTCTTCGCGTCCTCCGGATGCATGTAGATCCAGGCGTACGGCATGGCGCGATAGAGTTCCGGCACGCGCCGGGTCATCGAGCCGGTGTGCCAGTGTTCGAGGACCCGGCCGGTGCACAGCCACAGGTCGTACTCGGCGTCCGGCTTCTCCGGCGGATCCTGGTAGGGCAGCGCGAAAACGATCGCCTTGCCGTCCGGGTGGCCGTAGAACTTCACGCCCTCGCCCTTCTTCACGTACGGGTCGTAGCCCTCGCGGAAGCGCCACAGGGTCTCCTTGCCGTCGACCACCGGCCAGCGCAGCCCGCGCGCCTTGTGGTACGTGTCGAACGGCGCCAGGTCGTGCGCCTTGCCCCGGCCGAAGGCGGCGTATTCCTCGAACAGGCCCTTCTGCAGATAGAAGCCGAACAGCTTGGATTCGTCGTTCTCGAAGCCCTGGGCCATGTCCGAGACCGGGAACTTGTTGACCTGGCCGTTGGCGTAGAGCACGTCGTAGAGCGTCTTGCCCTTGTACTCCGGTGCCTTGTCCAGCAGTTCGGCCGGCCAGACGTCCTCCATCTTGAAGCGCTTGGAGAACTCGACGTACTGCCACAGGTCGGAGCGGCTCTCGCCGGACGCCTTGACCTGCTGGCGCCAGAACTGGGTGCGCCGCTCGGCGTTGCCGAAGCCGCCCTCCTTCTCCATCCACATGGCGCAGGGCAGGATCAGGTCGGCGGCCAGCGCGGTCACCGTCGGATAGACCTCGGACACCACCACGAAGTTGGCCGGGTTGCGGAAGCCGGGGTAGATCTCCTGGTTCACGTTCGGCCCGGCCTGCATGTTGTTGGTCGTGGTGGTCCAGTAGAAGTTGAGCTTGCCGTCCTTCAGCGCCCGGCTCTGCGCCACCGCGTGCAGGCCGATCCAGTCCGGAATCGTGCCCGCCGGCAGCTTCCAGAGCTTCTCGGTCATCTCGCGGTGCTTGGGATTCGTCACCACCATGTCCGCCGGCAGGCGGTGGGAGAAAGTGCCCACCTCGCGGGCGGTGCCGCAGGCCGAAGGCTGCCCGGTCAGCGAGAACGGCCCGTTGCCCGGCTCGGAGATCTTGCCGGTCAGCAGGTGCACGTTGTAGATCATGTTGTTCACCCAGGTGCCCCGGGTGTGCTGGTTGAAGCCCATGGTCCAGTAGGACACGACCTTGGCCTTCGGATCGGCGTACAGCTTTGCCAGCGCTTCGAGCTTGTCCTTCGGCACGCCGGAGAGCTTCGACACCGAATCCACGTCGTACTCGGCGACGAACTTCTTGAAATCCTCGAAGCTCATGTCGCTGGCGTTGTTCGGGTTGCCCTTGGGCTTGCCGTCCGGGCCCGGATAGCCGTTGTTGTTCGCCACCTTTTCGAGCGGATGATCCGGCCGCAGGCCGTAGCCGATGTCGGTCACGCCCTTCTTGAAGTTGACGTGCTTGGCGACGAAGTCCTGGTTCACCGCGTTGTTCTGGATGATGTAGTTGCAGATGTAGTTCAGGATCGCCAGGTCGGTCTGCGGCTTGAAGATCAGTTCCGTGTCCGCGACCTCGCAGGAGCGATGGGTGAAGGTCGACAGGACGTTGATCTTGACGTGCTTGGCGGTCAGCCGCCGGTCGGTGATGCGCGACCACAGGATCGGGTGCATCTCGGCCATGTTCGAGCCCCACAGCACGAAGGCATCGGTCTGCTCGATGTCGTCGTAGCAGCCCATCGGTTCGTCGATGCCGAAGGTGCGCATGAAGCCGGCAACCGCAGAAGCCATGCAGTGGCGCGCGTTCGGGTCGATGTTGTTCGAGCGGAATCCGGCCTTGAACAGCTTGGCCGCGGCATAGCCTTCCCAGATCGTCCACTGCCCGGAGCCGAACATGCCCACGGCCTTCGGCCCGCCGGCCTTCAGCGCCGCCTTGCACTTCTCCTCCATGACGTCGAAGGCCTGCTTCCAGGTGACCGGCGTGAACTCGCCGTTCTTGTCGTACTTGCCGTCCTTCATGCGCAGCAGCGGCTGGGTCAGGCGGTCCTTGCTGTACATGATCTTGGACAGAAAGTAGCCCTTGATGCAGTTCAGCCCCTTGTTCACCGGCGCGTCCGGGTCGCCCTGGGTGGCCACCACCCGGCCGTCCTTCACCCCGACCATCACGCCGCAGCCGGTGCCGCAATAGCGGCACACGCCCTTGTCCCAGCGGATGTCGCCGGAACCCTGGGCCAGCGCCGCCTTCGGGCCGGACAGGGTGATGCCGGCCGTGGTCGCCGCGGCCGCCGCGGCATTCGCCTTGATGAAATCACGCCGATTCAGAGTCATCGCCTTGCCTCCTCAGTTTCGAGACCGTTGTCGCAGTATTCGTAAACGAGCGCGACCGCCATCACTCCGTCGACCTCGTGGAGCCTGGCGATCGAATCCTCAACCCGGTAGTCCTCGCCGTCTTCCACGGTCACGACGATCTTGCCTTCGCCGCTCTCGCCGTGGACCTCGACGCCGGGAATCGTCGCGAGCTGCGCGCGCACCCGGTCGAAGTCTTCCGGACGGGCCCGCAGGATCATGCTGGAGATTTCCATTGCCCCTCCCTTATGCCGGCATCGCCGGCGCACGCTCGGTCATGTCGATCGCGCCGGCCGGACAGACGCTCACGCAGGCGCCGCAGCCCGAGCAGGCCGCCCCGTCCATCACCGGCCAGCCGGCCCCGCCGGCTTCCAGCCGGAAGCGGATCGCCCGCGCCTCGCAGGCGTCGCCGCAGGACCGGCAGACCACCCGGCGGGCGGCCAGGCAGCCCTCGCCGATGCGCGCCACCCAGTGCCACGGCGCGGCCTGCGCGCGCGGGGCGAACGCACCCTCGCCGCAGGCCTCGGCGCAGCGGCCGCAGAACGTACACTCGCCTCGGGAAAAATCGACCTGGGGGAAACCGCCGGAGCCGCGCACGATCACGCCGGGGGAACAGGCCGGCAGGCAGGCGTCGCAGCGGGTGCAGCGGGCGACGAAGCGATCTTCGGAGATCGCCCAGGGCGGACGGATCGGCCGGCGACTTCCGGAGAAGTCGCCACGCAGGAAGCGCGCACGGGAAATCGACGCAGCCAAGGTTCCCCCCTTGAAGACGCCGAACACACTAGGCTTCCCGCCGCCGGCCTTCCTTGACTTTGCTCAACTGGAACCGCGCCGCCGCGGGCGCTCCCGCCCCCGGCCTGCCGTCGATCCGATATTGTTCACCCTTCCCCGGCACCGGCGGGCGGCAGTGCCGGGACAGGCCGCCAGGAGTACCAATGAGAGCGCAGGATTCCGACAGGCTGGACGGTTCGCGGACGACGGCCGAGACCGTCGCGCTCGGCGTGCGTTCGATCGTGACGCCGTATGCCCTGCTTGCCGCGCTGTGGATCGTGCTTTCCGACTGGCTGGTCCTCCGGCTGTTTGCCGAGCCGCCCTCGATCGCAGCCGCAGAGACCATCAAGGGGCTGCTCTTCGTCGCGCTGACCACGGCGCTCCTCTACGGACTGATAGGACGCTTCACCCGCGAGATTTCGGCCGCCCGCGCCGCCGGCGCCCGGATGCGGCCGACCGAGGCGCTGGCGCGCATCGCCGCCGTGTACCCCGGCGCCATCGGAATCCTGCGCATCGGCCCGGACGGCGGGGCCACGTTTCCGTTCGCCAGCGCGGCCATCGTCGAAATCTACGGGGTGCCGCCCGAACAACTCGCCCGCGACGCCTCCGCCGCATGGGCCGCGATCCATCCGGATGACACCGACCGGCTGGACCGTGAAACGCGCGAATCGGCGCGCACGCTGCAACCCCAGCGTTCCGAGTTCCGGGTCCGGCATCCGGCCAAGGGCGAGATCTGGGTGTCGATCCACGCCATGCCCGAGCGCACCGCCGACGGGGCGACCCAGTGGCTCGGGACCGCGAACGACATCACCGAGCGCAAGCGCACGGAGGAAGCGCTGCGCGAGAGCGAGCGCAAGTACCACATGCTGTTCGAGACCATGACCCAGGGCGCCTTCGTGCAGCGCGCGGACGGCGCGCTGATCGACGTCAATCCGGCGGCGCTGGAGCTGTTCGGGCTGGAGCGCGACGATTTTCTCGGCCGCAACTCGCATTGCCCGCGCTGGAAGGTGATCCGCGAGGACGGTACCGATCTGCCCGCCGAGGAGCACCCGTCGATGGTCGCGCTGCGCACCGGCGAGTCCATCTCGAACCGGGTGGCCGGCGTGTTCAATCCGCGCCGCAACGGCTTCGTCTGGATGGTGATCAACGCGATCCCGCAGTTCCGCGCGGGCGAGCCGCGGCCGCACGAGGTCTTCGTCACGCTGCACGACGTCACGGCGCGCCGGCAGGCCGAGGAGGCCTTGCGCCACAGCGAGGAACGCATGCGGCTGGCCATGGACACCGCGCCGATCGGAACCTGGGACTGGGACATCGCCAGCGGCGCTATCCACTGGTCCGAGAATCTCTGGCAGATATTCGGACGGGAGGGTGCGCCCGAGCCGCTGAACTTCGAGTCGGTGACGCGGTCTATCCACCCGGAAGATCGCGAACGCGTGCAGACGGCGATCGACCGTTCACTGACCGCGGACGCCGCCTACCGGCTCGACCTGCGCTTCGTCAAACCCGACGGGTCGATCCGCTGGGCGCTGAGCCACGGCCGCGTGATCCGGGACGAGGCCGGCACGCCGGTACGCATGGTCGGCGTGGACCTGGACATCACCGAGCTGAAGACCAGCCAGGCGGCGCTGGACGACGCCCGGCGGCACATCGAATCCCTGGCCGCGCAGGTGCTGACCGCGCAGGAAGAGGAACGCGCGCGGCTGTCGCGCGAGCTGCACGACGAGATCGGACAGTCGGCCACGGCGCTCAAGCTGCTGCTCGACACCGCGCTGCGCACCGAGACTCGCGCCGCCGCCGACAGCCCGGTCGCCGCCGCCCTGCGCATCGCCGACAGCCTGATCGAGCAGACCCGCGACATCTCGCGCCGCCTGCGCCCGCCCCAGCTCGACGATCTCGGACTGGCGGCGTCGCTGCGCTGGCATCTCGCGCGCATCGCCGTGCCGGAATCGCTGTCGGTCGAGCTCGACGACCGCATCGGCGACGCCCGGTTCGCGCCGGCCGTCGAGCTGGCCTGCTTCCGCATCGTCCAGGAAGCGCTCTCGAACGTGCTGCGCCATGCCCGCGCGACGAGCGTGAAGGTGTCGCTCGTGCGAGAATCCGACCGTCTGGAACTCGCGGTGCGCGACGACGGCGTGGGCTTCGAGCCGGAGGCGATACCGGCGGCGGAGCGGGCGGAATCGCTCGGCCTGCTCGGCATGCGCGAGCGGGTCGCCGCGCTCGGCGGCCAATTCGCGGTGCGCTCGGTCGCCGGTTCCGGAACCGAAATCTCCGCGGTGTTTCCCCTGCAAGGACGGAACTGATGCCGATACGGATTCTTCTGGCCGACGACCACACGCTGGTGCGCGCCGGCATCAGGGCGCTGCTCGGCGCGGTGCCCGACTTCGAGGTCGTCGCCGAGGCGTCCGAGGGCAACGAGGCGATCAGGCTGGCCGAGGAACTGATGCCGGACGTCGCCGTGGTCGACCTGGCCATGCCCGGCGTCACCGGCCTGCAGGTCCTGGAGCGGCTGCAGGACACGCATCCCGAGATCCGCACGCTGATGCTCTCGATGCACAGCAGCGAGGAGCACGTGATCCGGGCGCTGCGCATGGGCGCGCGCGGCTACGTGCTCAAGAACAGCGCCCCGGAGGAGCTGGAATCCGGCATCCGCGCGGTGCTCGCGGGCGAGACCTGGCTGCCCTCGCAGGTCTCGAAGCAGGTGCTGGAGAGCTACCTCGCGCGCATCCAGACGAACGACCCGCCGCACCTGCTGACCGGCCGCCAGCGCGAGGTGCTGAAGATGATCGCCGACGGCGCCAGCACCCGGGACATCGGCGCTGCGCTGAACATCAGCGTGAAGACGGTCGAGGCGCACCGCGCCCAGATCATGGAGAAGATCGACGTGCACGACGTGGCCGGCCTGATCCGCTACGCGATCCGCCACGGCATCTCCGAGCTTTGAGCGCCGCCGCGGTCGTCCGGCCGCGGCTCAGTCGTCCGGCGCCACGCTCCCGTCCGGGAACAGCACATCGGTGAACCCGAAACGTGTCATGTCCCGCATGCGCATCGGGTAGAGGATGCCGTCCAGGTGGTCGCATTCGTGCTGCACCACCCGGGCGTGAAAACCAGCGACCGTGCGTTCGAAGGCGGTTCCGCGGGCGTCGAAACCGCGGTAGCGCAGGTGCTTCGCGCGCGGCACCCAGCCGCGCAGCCCGGGCACCGACAGGCAGCCTTCCCAGCCCGCCTCTTCCTCGTCGCCCAGCGGCGCTAGCTCGGGGTTGATCAGCACCGTATGGGGGACCGGCTCGGCCTGGGGATAGCGCGGGCTCGACTCGAGGCCGAAGATCACTACCCGCAGCCCGACGCCGATCTGCGGGGCGGCCAGGCCGGCGCCGTCCAGGGCGCGCATCGTGTCCTGCATGTCCTGCAGCAGCGCATCCAGTTCTGGCGTGCCGAATGCCTCGACCGGCCGCGCCCGTTCGAGCAGGCGCGGATCGCCCATCCGCAGCACCGGCCTAATCAAGGACCATCTCGCACAGGTGATCGATCACCCGGCGCACCCGCTTGACCGACTCCTGCAGCACCGCCTCGATGCTCTCGAAGTGGATGGCATGGGCGCTGTCGCCGCGGCCGGCCGCGAAGTTCGCCAC
>DATMWM010000190.1:0-6133 GCA_035562535.1 Rhodocyclaceae bacterium
GGGCCTGTGCGACCGGGTCGCGGTGCTCGACTACGGCGAGAAGATCGCCGAGGACGTGCCCGAGCACGTGCAGAAGAACCCGAAGGTGATCGAGGCCTACCTCGGCGGGGCGGTGACGTGAGCGCGGCGCCGATGCTAGAGGTGGTCGACCTCAGGGTCCATTACGGCGGCATCGCCGCGGTCAAGGGCGTGAGCTTCGAGGTGGCGCGCGGCGAGATGGTCTGTTTGATCGGCGCCAACGGGGCCGGCAAGACCACGACGCTGAAGGCGCTGGCGCGCATGCTTCCGGCCCACGGCGCGATCCGCTACGAAGGGCGGGAGATCGCCGGCTGGCCGCCGCATCGCCTGATCGGCGAGGGCTTCACCCTGGTGCCCGAGGGCCGCGGCGTGTTCGCTCGGCTGACCGTCCGCGAGAACCTGGCGATGGGCGCCTACAGCCGGCGCGACCGCGCGGAGATCGAGACGGACCTGGACAAGGTGTTCGGCCTGTTGCCGCGGCTGGCGGAACGCCGCTCGCAGCTCGCGGGTACGCTCTCCGGCGGCGAGCAGCAGATGCTGGCGATCGGCCGGGCGCTGATGTCGCGGCCGCGGCTGCTGCTGCTGGACGAGCCGTCCATGGGCCTGGCCCCGCTGATGGTGCAGAAGGTCTTCGAGGTGATCCGCGACATCTCGGCGCAGGGCGTCACCATCCTCCTGGTCGAGCAGAACGCCAAGCTGGCGCTTTCGGTCGCGGCGCGCGGCTACGTCATGGAGAGCGGGTCGATCACCCTGAGCGACACCGCCGACGCTCTGCTCGACAATCCGAAAGTCCAGGCGGCCTACCTCGGCGGAGCGTGAGCGGCGGTTCAGAGGTTGTGAAGAAATCGTCGCGAGCAGCACCGAGCGCAAGGCCGATGGAGGGGGTGGGGCCCCTGTTTCCCACCTCGGCAGCGCGCGACGAGACATATCAGGTAGATAGGCGAGGAGCGCGCGAGCACGCAACGCAGCGATCGGGGCGCGCAGTAGATTTATTCACAACCTTTCAGCCGAGCTGCAGGCCGTCGGCGAAGGACAGGGCGGACAGCAGGGCGCCGTTCGTGACCTCGGCCGACAGGTTCAGCGCGGGTGCCAGTGCCGCCAGGCGCTCGTCGCCGGCGTCCTCGCAGGCGCGGGCCAGGTCCAGGAAGGGCTTGAGGACGCCTTCCCTGCCGAGCAGCGCGTCAGCGACCGCCTGCGGCAGCACCATTTCCTCGACGATCGTCTCCATCGGCGTGCCGAGCAGCGCGTCGAGCAGCGAGAAGGCGCCGGCGATGAACAGGTTGTCGAGTTCCTGCCGGTCGAAGAAGCCCTTCCCCACGAGTTCCATGAAGCGGCCGCGCACGATCGCCGCCTGCATCAGCGCGGGCGCGGCGGGGTCCTTGGTGGCGGTCACCAGGAGCAGCGAGAGCCAGCGGTGCAGCTTGTTGTAGCCGAGGATCGCCACCGCGTGGCGGAAGGACTGCACCTCGCAGGACAGGCCGAAACCCACCGAGTTGATGTAGCGCAGCAGCTTGAAGGACAGCGCCACGTCCTGCTTGAGCGCCTGCTCGATGTCGCGGGTTTCCGCATTCTTGCGGACCAGGTTGAGCAGGCGGACGATCTGGGCCTGGGCCGGCACCAGCTTGCGCGCGGTCGGCAGGGTCTTGAGAAAGAACCAGCCGGAGGCGCCGGCGAAGCCGGCCTGGAGCGCCGCCTCGAACGCCGGGATGTCGCCCGGATCGCGGGCCAGGGGCACTCCGGGGAGCGCGTCGGGGCGAATGCCGCCCGCCGCATCGGCGAGCGAGAAATTGAAGTGCACGCCGGCGGGCAGCGACCGGGCCGGGACGCCTCCGTCCAGGCACAGCGGCACCCCGAGCTCGGCGAATCCCTGGATCAGTTGCGACGCGGTGGCGCTGTTCAGGGCGCCGGCCGGGATCTCCAGCATGGCGTTTTCCGGCGGATGCCAATCGAGCAGCCCGGCATCCGGGGTAATCCCGCCCAGGCTGACAAACACCGAGCGCTCCGACGGCCAGACCTCGGCCAGCGCGTTCAGCGCGGCGGCGGCCGCCCGGCTAGGCGCGTCGCCGCGCGCATGCACCAGCAGCCGGTTGGCGGTGATCGCCCGCTGGCGGTTGAGCACCGGCTGGCGGGTGATGTAGGGCCCGAGACTCACCGGGCGGCCGCCTTCTCCGCGCCGAAGCTGAACGCATCGGCGAAAAACTCGTCGTTCGGCAGACGACAGCGCTGGACGAAATCGCGCCGGGCGGCCTCCACCATCGCCGGTGCCCCGCAGAGATACACCTGATAGCCGGAGAGGTCGGGAAGATCGGCCACCACGGCCTCGTGCACCAGCCCGGTCCGGCCGGTCCAGGCGTCCTCGGGACGCGGTTCGGAGAGGACCGGAACGTAGCGCAAGCCCGGGTGCTCGCGCTGCCAGCGCAGCGGCAGGTCGTTCAGGTACAGATCCGCCGGCCGCCGCGCGCCCCAGTACAAGGTCATCGGCCGGGTGCTATGCACGTGGAGTGCGTGCTCGACGATGGACTTGATCGGCGCGAAGCCGGTGCCGCCGGCCACCAGGACCATCGGCTTCGTGCTCTCCTCGCGCAGGAAGAAGGTGCCGTGCGGGCCCTCGAAGCGCAGGATGTCGCGTTCCTTCATCGTGTGGAAGACGTGGTCGGTGAACACGCCGCCCGGCGTGTGCCGCAGGTGCAGTTGCAGCAGTTCGTCGTCATGCGGCGCGTTCGCGATCGAGAAGGCGCGCCTCTTGCCGTCCTTGAGCAGGAACTCGATGTACTGGCCGGGAAGGAACTGCAGCCGCTCGTTGGCCGGCAGCTTCAGGTAGAGCAGCATCACGTCCGACGCGGGCCGTTCCATCTTCTGGACCCTGCAGGGCAGCGTCTTGATCGGGATGTCCTTGACCGCGCCGACCTCGCGGCACTCGATGGCGAGGTCGGAGAGCGGCCTGGCGCAGCAGAACAGCGCATAGCCCTCGCGCTTCTCCTCGGCCGAGAGCACCGTGTCCTGGTAGTTGCCGTAGTCCACCGCACCCGCCAGGATCTTCCCCTTGCAGGTGCCGCAGGCTCCGTTGCGGCAGCCGTAGGGCAAGGTATAGCCGGCGTCCGTGGCCGACTGGAGGATGGTCTGGTCGGGCTCGACCGTGTAGGTGTGGTGGCTGGGTTCTATGGTGATCTGGAATGCCATGGCTTCGGTACGGTCGCAGTGTCGGTGGGGAGGGCGTGAGATAATGCCGGCGTGCAGAGACTGTTGATCATCGGTTGCGGCGACGTGCTCCGGCGGGCCCTGCCCTGGCTCACGCGACGCTATCGCGTGTATGCCACGGCGCGCGGCGATGCCTCTGCCGCCGAGCTGCGCGCCGCCGGCGCGACCCCGATCCGCGCGGATCTGGACGACAGGCGCGGCCTGCGGCGGCTGGCCGGCGTGGGGAACCTGGTCCTTCATTCCGCACCGCCGCAGGAGCGGGGCAACCGCGACCTGCGCACGCGCCGCCTGCTGGCGGCGCTGGCGAGCCGGGGCAGTGTACCACGGCGCCTCGCCTACATCAGCACGACCGGGGTGTACGGCGACCGCGGCGGCGACCTGATTACCGAGGCGAACGCGGCCAGGCCGACGACCGCGCGGGCGCAGCGCCGCGCCGACGCGGAAGCCGTGCTGCGGCGCTTCGGCAGGCGCAACCGCAGCGGCATCGTGGTGCTGCGTGCGCCCGGCATCTATGCCGCGGACCGCCTGCCGGTGGAGCGCATCCGGCGCGCGGACCCGGTGCTGCGCCGCGAGGACGACGTCTATACCAATCACATCCACGCCGAGGATCTGGCGCGGATCGCCTCGATCGCGCTCGTGCGCGGCGGCGCGTGCCGGGCCTACAACGCCTGCGACGACAGCGCGCTCATGATGGGCGATTACTTCGACCTGGTGGCCGATGCCTTCGGCCTGCCGCGGCCGCCCCGGCTCGCCCGGCAGGAGGCGGAGCAGCGCCTGTCTCCGGTGACCATGTCCTTCATGCGCGAGTCGCGGCGCCTGTCGAACGCGCGGCTCAAGCGCGAGCTGCGCCTGCGCCTGCGCTATCCGGACGTGAGCGCCGGACTCGCCGCCGCCCGGCGCGGCACCTGAGGAGCGCGACGGCCATGCTCTGGGTCAAATCCTTCCACATCTTCTTCGTGGTCAGCTGGTTCGCTGGCCTTTTCTATCTGCCGCGGCTGTTCGTCAATCACGCCATGGTCCAGCAGGAGAGCGAGGCCGGCCGGGCGACCGGCGAGCGCCTGCTCGCGATGGAGCGCAAGCTGCTTCGCTTCATGACGCCGCTCGGCGTGCTGGCGCTGGTGTTCGGCTTCTGGCTGTGGCTCGGCTACTTCCGGGACAGCGGGGCCTGGATGCACGCCAAGCTGGTGGTGGTGATCGCGCTGGTCGCCTACCATGGCTACTGCGCCAAGGTGCTGAAGGACTTCGAGGCGGGGCGCAACCTGCGCAGCCATGTCTGGTTCCGCGTGTTCAACGAACTGCCGGTGTTTCTCCTGCTCGGCGCGATCCTGCTCGCCGTGCTCAAGCCGTTCTGAACACCGGCGCCGGAACCTCAGCGATGATCGACGGTTACTTCGCGCCCTGCCCGCGCGGACTGGAAGCGCTGCTCGCCGACGAACTGGCCGCCGCCGGAGCGAGCGCGATCCGCCAGGTTCCGGGCGGCGCCTCCTTCGAGGGTGACCTGGCCTGCTGCTATCGCGCCAATCTGGAGAGCCGGCTGGCCACCCGGATATTGCGCCGGGTGGCGCACGGAGACTACGCGCGGGAAGACGACATCTACCGGCTGGCCCGCGAGGTTCCCTGGCCGCGGCTGTTCGAGGTTTCGCGGTCCATCCGGGTGGACGTCAATGCGATCCGCTGCCCGCTGAAGAGCCTGGACTTCCTCGCCCTGCGCATCAAGGACGCGGTCTGCGACGCGTTCCGGGACGCGACCGGCGCCCGGCCGGACGTGAACACGAAGTCGCCGGACGTGCGCCTCGCAGCGTTCCTCACCGAGCGCGAGGCGACGATCTACCTGGACACCTCCGGGGAGCCGCTCTACAAGCGCGGCTTCAAGCGCGCCGCCGTCGAGGCGCCGCTCAAGGAGAACCTGGCCGCGGGCATCCTGCGGCTCGCCGGGTGGACGCCGGAGGAGCCGCTGCTCGACCCGATGTGCGGCAGCGGGACTTTCCTGCTCGAGGCGGCGCAGATCGCGCTGGACACCGCGCCCGGCCTGGGCCGCGGCTTCGGCTTCGAGAGGCTGCTCGACCTGGACGACCGGCTCTGGAACCGCATGAAGCGCGAGGCGCGGGAACGTTCCAGGCCGCCTTCGCCGTTGCGGATCTTCGGCAGCGACCTGTACGGCGATCAGGTCAGGCGTGCACGCGAAAACCTGGAGGCGGCCGGGCTGGCCGATGCGGTCCAGCTCAAGCAGGCGAACATCCTGGAGCTGCCGGCGCCGGCTTCCTCGGGCGTCCTGGTGGCCAATCCGCCGTACGGCGCGCGCATCGGCGAGAGCGAGGAACTGGAGCGCTTCTACCCCAGGCTGGGCGATGCGCTGAAGCGCGGCTTCGCCGGGTGGCGCTGCTACTTCTTCTCGGCGGACAAGGCGCTGGCCAGGCTCATCGGCCTGCGCTGCTCGCGCAGGATCCCGCTCTACAACGGGGCGCTGGAGTGCAGGCTGTACGAGTACCGCATGGTCGCCGGCGGGCTGAAGCCCGAGCGGTCGTCCTAGACGATGTCCAGGTGTCCGATGCCGGCCGTGAGATCGCGGCCCTTGGAATCCTTGCCCTTGAGCTTGATGGTCAGGCGCAGATCGTTGACCGAGTCGGCGTTGCGCAGGGCGTCCTCGTAGGAGATCTTGTCGGCCTCGTAGAGTTCGAACAGCGACTGGTCGAAGGTCTGCATCCCCAGCTCTCGCGAGCGCTTCATGACGTCCTTGATCTCGGACACCTCGCCACGGAAGATCAGGTCTGAGATCAGCGGCGAGTTGAGCAGGATCTCCACGGCCGGAACGCGGCCCTTGGCGTTCATGATCGGGATCAGCCGCTGCGAGATCATCGCCCGCAGGTTCAGCGACAGGTCCATCAGCAGCTGCGGCCGGCGCTCCTCCGGGAAGAAG
>DATMWM010000191.1:0-8875 GCA_035562535.1 Rhodocyclaceae bacterium
TCCTTCACCGAGCCGGCCGGATTGTTGCCTTCGAGCTTGGCCAGCACGACATTGCCGCGCCTTTCGTTGTCCGCTCCGGGCAGCCGCTTCAGGCGCACGAGCGGCGTATTGCCGACGAAGTCTTCGAGGGTCTTGTAGGTCATGGGAATGCGCTGCGTCAATGCCGATCGCGCAATGATACCCCCGCGGGACGGGCGGCACCGCGCGGTCCCGCGGCGCAGCGCGGGACCGGGTCGATCGCTACTTCTTTTCCGCGGGCTTGTCGTCCTGCGCGGGCTTCTTGGTTCCGGCGGCGCCTGCCGGGGCCGGCGGGGCGCCTGAAGGCTTCGCTTCCGCAGGCTTGGCCGCAGCGGCCGGAGCGGCTGGCTTCGCGCCCGCGGGCGCGGGCGGCGCGGAGGATTTCGACTCCGACGGCCTGGCGCCTGCAGGTGCCGGAACCGCGCCTGGGACTGCAGCCGGCTTGGCCGCGGCGGGTGCCGCGGGCGGTCCGCCCGCAGGCTTCGGAACCGCCCCGCCGACAGCCGGTGCCGGCGCAGGCGCGGATTTCGGCTCGGCCTTGGGCAGGGGCGCGGGCTTCGTCTCCGCCTTCGGCGCGGGCGCGGCCTTGCCGCCGACGGTGATCTGTCCCTTCAGATCCTCGAAGGTCTTGTCGCCGATGCCCTTGACGCGCTTGAGGTCCTCGACCGAGCGGAACGGTCCGTTCTTCGCGCGGTCCTCGACGATCGCCTTGGCCTTGGTCGGGCCGATGCCCGGCAGCTTGTCCAGTTCGGCCTCGCCCGCCGTGTTGATGTCCACCGCGGCGAATGCCATGTGGATCGCCGCCAGCCACGCGAACAGTGCGACCAGAATTCGCTTCATCGCTTCCTCCCTGGTGGATTGTGCCTTCAGCGCTTCAGAAGATGCTCAACGTAGGCGCGCACGCCCGAGTTGACATCGTGGAACGGCTCCTCGTAGCCGGCGCGGCGCAGCGCGCCGAGGTCGGCCTGGGTGTAGCTCTGGTACTTGCCCTTCAGCGCCTCGGGGAACTCGATGTACTCGATGATGCGGCCCTCCTGGATCTGGCCGAGCGCGAGTTCCGGCTCGCCGCGCGCCGCGCGGCAGGCATTCACCGTGGCCACGGCCACGTCGTTGAACGACTGGGCGCGGCCGGTGCCGAGGTTGAAGATGCCTGACAGATCCGGGTGGTCGAGGAAATGGAAGTTCACCCGGGTCACGTCGTCGACGAAGATGAAGTCGCGCCGCTGCTCGCCGGCCGCAAAACCGCCGGAGCCCTCGAACAGCCTGACCCGGCCTTCGGCCTGATACTGGTTGAAGAAGTGGAAGGCGACCGAGGCCATGCGCGCCTTGTGCTGCTCGCGCGGACCGTAGACGTTGAAGTAGCGGAAGCCGACCACCTGCGAGGAGGCATCCGGCAGCCGCCTGCGAACCACCTGGTCGAAGAGGAACTTCGAGTAGCCATAGACGTTCAGCGGCGCCTCGAACGCCCGCTCCTCGCGGAACACGTCGCCGCCGCCGTACACCGAGGCGGACGAGGCGTAGAGGAAGGGCACCTCCTGGTCCAGGCAGTGGTCGAGCAGCGTCAGCGAGTAGCGGTAGTTGTTCTCCATCATGTAGCGGCCGTTCTGCTCCATGGTGTCCGAGCAGGCGCCCTCGTGGAACACCGCCTCGATCACCCCGTCGAACTCTCCGCCCTGCAGCCGCTCCAGGAACTCGGCCTTGTCCATGTAATCGACGATCTCGCAGTCGGTGAGATTGCGGAACTTGTCCGCCCTGGTGAGGTTGTCCACCGCGATGATGTCGGTGACGCCGCGATCGTTCAGTCCCTTGACCAGGTTGGCGCCGATAAACCCGGCCGCGCCGGTGACTACGTAGTACATGTTGTGCTCCTAGAGCAGTTCCCGAAGTTCCTGCAGGCTCGCCACCGCCGTGCCGAGCTTGGCCACCACGATGCCGGCCGCAAGGTTCGCCAGCCGCACCGCCGATTCCATGTCCGCGCCGGCGGCCAGCATCACCGCCACCGTGGCGATCACCGTGTCGCCCGCGCCACTGACGTCGTAGACCTCGCGCGCGCGGGCCGGCTCGTGCAGCGCCACCCCTTCCCGGTAGAGCGTCATGCCCTCCTCCGAGCGGGTGAGCAGCAGTGCCTCCAGACCGAGCTGTCGGCGAAGGTCCTGGGCGCGCCGGGTCAGGTCGTCCTCGTCCTTCCATTTACCCACGACCTGGCGCAGTTCGGCCCGGTTCGGCGTGACCATGGTCGCCCCGGCATAGCGCGCGTAGTCCTCGCCCTTGGGATCGACCAGCACCAGCTTGCCGGCGCCACGTGCCATCTCGATCATCTGGGTGATGTGGGTCAGGCCGCCCTTGCCGTAGTCGGAGAGGATCACCACGTCGCAATCGGGCAGGCGCTCCTCGAATTCGACCAGCTTCGAGCGCAGCACCTCGTGCGCCGGCCAGTTCTCGAAATCGATGCGCAGCAACTGCTGCTGCCGTCCGATGACCCGCAGCTTGATCGTGGTGGCCAGATCCCGGTCGCGGTGCAGGCTGGCGTCGATGCCCTCGGCGGCGAGCAGCCGCTGCAGGCTGTCGCCGGCCTCGTCGCTGCCCGCCACCGAGAGCAGCGACGGCCGCGCGCCGAGCGCCGCGATGTTGCGCGCGACGTTCGCCGCGCCGCCCAGCCTTTCCTCGGAGCGCTCGACCTTGACCACCGGCACCGGCGCCTCCGGAGAGATGCGGCTCACCTCGCCGAACCAGTAGCGGTCGAGCATCACGTCGCCGACCACAAGCACACGCGCCCGGCTGGTGTCCGGCAGGCGCAAGGCCGCGGCACCCATCGCGCTCACCGCCGCCCGATCGGGAAATACTCCAGCCCCGCCTCGCGCACCACGGCCGGGTCGAACAGGTTGCGCCCGTCGAAGACCAGCGGCTTGTTCAGGCGCCGCCGCATCTCCTCGAAGTCCGGGCTGCGGAACTCCTTCCATTCGGTGACGATGGCCAGCGCGTCGGCGCCGACCAGGGCGGACATCGGATTGGCGGCGTAGGCGATGTGCGGGTCCGGGCCGAACACGCGCTGCGCCTCGTCCATGGCCACGGGGTCATAGGCGGAGACGGTCGCGCCGCGCGCCAGCAGGTCCTCCACCAGCACCCGGCTCGGCGCCTCGCGCATGTCGTCGGTATTCGGCTTGAACGCCAGGCCCCACAGCGCGATGCGCATGCCCTTCAGGTCCTCGCCCAGGCGGGCGACGATCTTCTGCCCGAGCACCTGCTTCTGCCGGTCGTTCGCCTCTTCCACCGACTTGAGCACCGAGAACTCCGAGCCGGAATCCTCGGCCGTGCGGATCAGCGCCTTGACGTCCTTGGGGAAGCACGAGCCGCCGTAGCCGCAGCCGGCGTACAGGAAATGGTAGCCGATGCGCGGGTCGGAGCCCATGCCCTGGCGCACCTGCTCGATGTCCGCGCCGAGCTTCTCGGCGAGCAGCGCCAGTTCGTTCATGAAGGAGATGCGGGTGGCCAGCATGGCGTTTGCCGCGTACTTGGTCAGCTCGGCCGAGCGCACGTCCATGAGGAACAGACGCTCGTGGTTGCGCTGGAAGGGCGCGTAGAGCTGGCGCATCAGCTGGATCGCCCGCGCGTCCTCGGCGCCGACCACGATGCGGTCGGGCTTCATGAAGTCCTCGACCGCCGCGCCCTCCTTGAGAAACTCGGGATTCGACACCACCGAGTACTCGACGCCGGCGCCGCGCGCCGCGAGTTCCTCGGCGACCGCCGCGCGCACCTTGTCCGCGGTGCCGACCGGCACGGTGGACTTGTCCACGATGACGCGATAGTCCTCCATGTGCCTGCCGATGTTGCGGGCCGCGGCCAGCACGTACTGGAGGTCGGCGGAACCGTCCTCGTCCGGCGGCGTGCCCACCGCGATGAACTGGATCACGCCGTGCCGCACGCCTTCGGCCACGTCGGTGCTGAAACGCAGCCGCCCGGCATCCCGGTTGCGCCTGACCATGGCTTCCAGGCCCGGCTCGTAGATCGGAATGCCGCCCTCGTTCAGCACGCGGATCTTCTTCTCGTCGACATCGACGCACAGCACGTCGTTGCCGACCTCCGCCAGGCAGGTGCCGCTCACCAGCCCGACGTATCCGGTGCCTATCACTGTGATCTTCATGTCATTTTCCCACGTTGAAAGTCAGGCTCGGGAGCCGCCGGAACGATCTCCCTCGATCCTCAATCCACGATCCTCGATCCTCGATCCTCGCCTCAAGGCATCAAATCGAACTCCTCGGTACGCTTCGGCGGATAGGTTTCCCAGCCGCCGCAGGCCGGGCAGCGCCAATAGAACTGCCTGGCCTTGAACCCGCAATTGTCGCAGCGATAGCGCGCCACGCGGCGCGTGTGGCCATGCACCAGGTTGCGCACCAGTTCCAGGTCGGAGCGCATCTCCGGGGGCGCGGTGTAGAGCGCCACCTGCAGCAGCTTGTCCAGGCCGATCAGGGTTGGATTGCGGCGCAGTTCGTCCCGCACCAGCTGGTAGGTCTCGTTCGGGCCGCTCGCCTCGAGCTGCCATTGGACGACCGCGTCGAGCAGGTCGAGCGAGGGATGCTGCTCCAGGTAGCCGCGCAGCAGCCGCAGGCCGTCCTCGGCGCGCCCGAGGCTGCGGTAGGCTTCCATGACCCGCCCCGCGACCAGGGCCAGGTAGACCGGGTTCTGCTGTTCGACGCGTTTCCAGGCCTCGATCGCCGACTCGGCATTGCCGGCGGCGAGTTCCAGTTCCCCGAGGAGCAGGCTGGCGCGCACGCACTTGCGGTTGGTGGCGAAGGCCTGGTCGATGTGGCCGCGCGCCTGCTCGGGCCGCGACTCCTTCATCTCGTTCGCCGCCAGCTCGCAGTAGAAGTTGGCGATCTCCTTGTGCCACAGGTGGCCGGAATGGTCCGGCAGTTCCTTGGCGATGTCGATCGCCTTGCCCCATTCCTTCTCCTGCTCGTAGATCTCGAGCAGGTACTTCAGCGCGGTCTCGTTCAGCCGTGTGCCGCGCAGCCGCAGGAAGACCTCCTCGGCGCGGTCCAGCAGTCCGGCCTTGAGGAAATCCTGGCCGAGTTCGGACATGGCCTGCAGGCGCTGGTCCTCGGCGAGGTCGCCGCGCTCGACCAGGTTCTGGTGCATGCGGATCGCCCGGTCGGTCTCGCCGCGGCGGCGGAACATGCTGCCCAGCGCGAAATGCAGCTCGATGGTCTGGGGATCGACCTTGACCGCCTCGATGAAGGCCTCGATCGCCTTGTCCGGCTGCTCGTTGAGCAGGAAGTTGAGCCCGGTGAAATAGGAACGCGGCAGCTGCCTGGACTCGCGCACCACCTGGCGGATGTCGATGCGCGCGGCCACCCAGCCCAGGGCGAAGAACACCGGGAAGGCGAGCAGCCACCAGAGCTCGAAATCCATGGACGCGTCAGCCGGGGGCGTTCATGCCTGCGGCGGAACGCTCGGCAGGGCGGGCACCGAGGGGGCGTCAGCCGCAGCCGGCGCGCTGCGCTTCAGGCGCCCGATCTCCCTGCGCTGCTTGAACAGCGTGCCCAGCGCGCCGGTGAAGCCCACCAGCACGCCGGCGCCGAAGAAAATCAGCATCGCCAGCACCAGGGGCATCTGCCAGTGGGCGTCGAAGAAGAAGCGCAGCGTCACCGGATCGCTGTTCTTCACCGCGAAGCCCAGCAGCAGCAGGAAGAACACCACGCGCAGGATCCAGAGGGTCACCCGCATCGCCACCTCCCGTGTCCGGAAAAAAGGCGGCCTCGGGCCGCCTCGTAAGTATCCACTGCGCCCGCGCGCTCAGGGCTCCAGGTCGACCCGCTCCCGCAGCTCCTTGCCCGCCTTGAAGTGCGGCACGTACTTCTCCGGCACCTGCACCTTCTCGCCGGACTTCGGATTCCTGCCGGTACGCGGCGGCCGGTAGTTCAGCGCGAAACTGCCGAAGCCGCGGATCTCGATGCGATCACCCTGCGCCAGCGCATCGGTCATCGCATCGAGCAGCATCTTCACCGCGTAATCGGCGTCCTTGGCCACCAGCTGCGGGAAGCGCTCCGCGAGCCGGGCGATCAGTTCCGACTTGGTCATGCTCGACCGCTCTTCTCGTACGGGTTACGGCTGCGGAGGATTGTTCAGCTTCGCCTTCAGGAGCGCGCCCAGGCTGGTGGTGCCGCTGGCGGCCGAACTCTCCGCCTGCAGCTTCTGCATCGCCTCGGTCTGCTCCGCCTGATCCTTGGCCTTGATCGACAGGTTGATCGCCCTGGACTTGCGGTCCACGTTGATGATCATCGCCTCGACCGCCTGGCCTTCCTTGAGCAGCTGGCGCAGGTCCTCGACCCGGTCGCGAGCGGCTTCCGAGGCGCGCAGGTAACCCTCGATCTCCTCGCCGAGTTGGATCACGGCGCCCTTCTGGTCGACGCTGCGGACCGTACCCTTGACCACGCTGTTCTTATCGTGGGTGGCGATGAAGTTGGTGAAGGGGTCGCCCTCCATCTGCTTGATGCCGAGCGAGATGCGCTCGCGCTCGACGTCGATGGACAGTACCACGGCCTCGACCTCGTCGCCCTTCTTGTAGTTGCGAACCGCCTCTTCGCCGGGCAGCGACCAGGACAGGTCGGACAGATGCACCAGGCCGTCGATGCCGCCAGGCAGGCCGATGAACACGCCGAAGTCGGTGATCGACTTGATCTGGCCGCGCACCTTGTCGCCCTTCTTGTGGTTCATGGCGAAATCTTCCCAGGGATTGGCCATGCACTGCTTCATGCCCAGGGAGATGCGGCGGCGGTCCTCGTCGATTTCGAGAATCATAACCTCGACCTCGTCGCCCAGCTGGACGACCTTCGAGGGATGCACGTTCTTGTTGGTCCAGTCCATCTCGGAAACGTGCACCAGGCCCTCGATTCCGCTCTCGATCTCGACGAACGCGCCGTAGTCGGTCAGGTTGGTGACCTTGCCGAACAGGCGCGTGCCCTGCGGGTAGCGGCGCGAGATGCCGACCCACGGGTCTTCGCCGAGCTGCTTCAGGCCGAGCGAAACGCGGTTCTTTTCCTGGTCGAACTTCAGGATCTTGGCCTGCACCTCGTCGCCCACCGCCAGCACCTCGGAGGGGTGACGCACCCGGCGCCAGGCCAGGTCGGTGATGTGCAGCAGGCCGTCGATGCCGCCGAGGTCCACGAACGCGCCGTAGTCGGTGATGTTCTTCACCACGCCCTTGACCACGCTGCCTTCCTTGAGGCTCGCCAGCAGCGCCTCGCGCTCCTCGCCGGCGGTGGCTTCCAGCACGGCGCGGCGCGACAGCACCACGTTGTTGCGCTTGCGGTCGAGCTTGATGACCTTGAACTCGAATTCCTTGCCCTCGTAGGGCGTGGTGTCCTTGACCGGCCGCAGGTCGACCAGCGAGCCCGGCAGGAAGGCGCGGATGCCGTTGGCCATGACCGTCAGGCCGCCCTTCACCTTGCCGGTGATCACGCCCTTGACCAGCAGACTCTCGTTGAGCGCCTTCTCCAGGTCGTTCCAGGCGGCAATGCGCTTGGCCTTCTCGCGCGACAGGCGGGTCTCGCCGTAG
The DNA here is from genome assembly GCA_035562535.1 of Rhodocyclaceae bacterium. Classification (GTDB taxonomy): domain Bacteria; phylum Pseudomonadota; class Gammaproteobacteria; order Burkholderiales; family Rhodocyclaceae; genus DATMWM01. The sequence goes on from DATMWM010000191.1 coordinate 7,574, forward strand.
CCGTCCTCGAGCATCTCGATGGCGACTTGGACGAAGTCCCCGGCCTTGGTGTCGACCTCGCCGCGGTCGTTGCGGAACTCATCGATGGCGATCAGGCTTTCGGATTTCAGGCCGGCATTGACGACGACGAAGCCCTGTTCGACGCGGACGACCTCGGCGGTGATTACCTCCCCGGCGCGCATCTCCTGGCGCGACAGGCTTTCTTCGAAGAGGGCGGCAAAGCTTTCCTGGGGGTCGGTTGCAACAGCGGTGGCAGTGGACATAAAGAACTCAAAAAGCCGTCCGGGGACGGCAACGACGATTAAAAACAAACGCCTCCTGAAATGCCTGCCGCGCCGGCCCGATCCGAAGATCGCGCGTCCGGCAAGCGGCACCCCGGGAAGCGAACCCTATTCCGAGGAACCTCCGGCGGCCGCGATGCCACGCCGCCGGGCCTGCTCCAACACGGTCTGGACTGCGGACTCGATACTCATGCCCGTCGTGTCCAGCGCTACCGCATCGGCGGCCTGCCGCAGGGGCGCCACGCTGCGTTCGGCATCGCGCGCGTCGCGCTCCAAGAGGTCCCGCAAAAGACCGTACATGTTAGCAGCGATGCCTTTTTCGATCAACTGCTTATACCTGCGCTCGGCGCGCACCTCGGCGCTTGCCGTCAGAAACACCTTGAGCGCCGCGTCCGGGAACACCACGGATCCCATGTCCCGGCCGTCCGCGACCAGTCCGGGCGCTTGCCGGAACTCCCGCTGGCGCGCGAGCAGCGCCGCGCGCACGCCGGAAAGGGCCGCGACCCGCGAGGCCGCGGCCGAAACCTCCTCGGCGCGAATGGCGAGCGCCGCGTCCTCGCCGTCGAGCCGGATCCGGCCGCCGGCGAAATCGGCGTCCAGGCCGCGGGCGATTCCGGCGACCGCGGCTTCCGCGTCCGGCGACACGCCGCGCCTGAGCGCGGCCAGCGCGACCAACCGGTAAAGCGCGCCGGAATCCAGCAGGTGGAAGCCCAGCGCGGCGGCCACGCGCGCGGCCACCGTGCCCTTGCCCGAGGCCGAGGGGCCGTCGATTGCTACGACCGGGATCGGGCTGGTTCCCTGCGCTGCCATCGCCGGCTCAGACCATGCGGATGCGCAGGCCGGCGCTCGCGGCGAGTTCGACGAAGCCCGGGAACGAGGTCGCCACGTTGTCGCAGTCCCGGACCCGGATCGCGCTCTGCGCCCGCAGCGCGGCCACCGCGAAGGACATGGCGATCCGATGGTCGGTGTGCGAAGCCACCGTGCCGCCGCGCATCGGTCCGCCGACGATGCGCATGCCGTC
>DATMWM010000192.1:0-4606 GCA_035562535.1 Rhodocyclaceae bacterium
TGCGCATCCTGTTCGACCAGGGAACTCCCGTGCCGCTGCGGCAGTTCCTGCAAGGGCACGAAGTGGCTACTGCATTCGAACTTGGCTGGTCGCGGCTCAAGAACGGCGAGTTGCTGGCTGCCGCCGAGGCTCGGGGCTTCGAGGTCCTTTTGACCACCGATACCAGGCTCAGGTACCAACAGAACCTCGCCGCGCGATCAATTGCCGTCGTCGTTCTTGGGACGACGAGTTGGCCGCGCATCAGGCTCGCGTCAGGGATCGTCCGCGCCGCCGTCGACGGAGCGAAGCCGGGAACGTACGCCGAAGTATTGATTCCGTGAAATCAGCGGGGCGCCGACGCTTGGCTCACGGGAGGCTCATCGCCGACCTCGGCAAGCAGAAGTAGGTCCCTTTCACCGGCGAAACGGAAGAGAATCGCCCTTGGCTATAATCGGCTCAACCCCCGGAGAACCCGATGAGCCATTTCCAGTACCACGTCTTCTTTTGCTGCAACCAGCGCGAACCCGGCGCCGCCTGCTGCAACAACCACGGCGCGCAGGCGCTGCGCGACTACGCCAAGGACCGGGTGAAGGCGCTCAAGCTGAACGGGCCGGGCAAGGTGCGGGTGAACTCGGCGGGTTGCCTGGACCGCTGCGACAATGGCCCGGTCGTCGTGGTCTATCCCGAGGGCGTCTGGTACACCTATGTCGACAAGGACGACATCGACGAGATCGTCGACCAGCACCTGGTCCACGGGCGCATCGTCGAGCGCCTGCGCATCTAGCGCCCGGACTTCGCGAACCGCGGCATGACGCGCCCCGCCCCGGAGCGCCTGCTGATCGACGGCCCGGCCGGGCCGATCGAACTGGCGATCGATGCGCCATCCGAGGTCCGCTACATCGGCCTGGTCTGCCATCCGCATCCGCTGTTCGGCGGCACCCTGGACAACAAGGTGGCGCAGACGCTGGCCAAGACCCTGCGCGACCTCGGCTGCGCCGCGCTGCGGCCGAATTTCCGCGGGGTCGGCCGCAGCGCCGGCAGCCACGACCACGGCATCGCCGAGACCGAGGACATGCTGGCGGTGATCGACCATGCCCGCGGCCGCTGGGGCGATCTGCCGGTGGTGCTGGCGGGATTCTCCTTCGGCGCCTACGTGCAGACCCGGGTCGGCAGGCGGCTCGCGGAGATCGGGCAGCCGGCGAAGCGGCTGATCCTGGTGGGCACGGCCGCCGGCTTCGTCACCGGCGGGCGCAGCTACGTCACCGAGCCGGTGCCGGCGGACACCGTGGTGATCCACGGCGAGATGGACAGCACGGTGCGCCTGTCCAACGTCATGGAATGGGCGCTGCCCCAGGAACTGCCGGTAGTGGTGATCCCCGGCGCCGACCATTTCTTCCACGGCCGCCTGCACGTGATCCGCGGCATCGTCCAGCGTTGCTGGCAGCCTTGAGCCCGGCCGAGCGTTCCGCCCCGCCGCTTGTGGTCCAGGGCCTGCGCAAACGCTACGGCGAGCGCGAGGTGGTGGCCGGGGTCAGCTTCGCGCTGGCGCCCGGCGAGTGCTACGGGCTGCTCGGCCCGAACGGGGCCGGCAAGACCACCACGCTGCGCCTGATCCTCGGCCTGACCCGGCCGGAAGCCGGCCGCATCGAACTGACCGGCCTGCCGGTGCCGGAGCAGGCCCGCGCCGCCCGGGCGCGGGTGGGCATCGTGCCGCAGATCGACAACCTCGACCCGGACTTCACGGTCACCGAGAACCTGCTGGTCTACGGCCGCTACTTCGGGCTGGCGGACGCGGCGGTGCGCGAACGCATCCCGGGCCTGCTGGAATTCGCCGGGCTGAGCGGCCGGGCGCAGGCCAAGATATCCACCCTCTCGGGCGGCATGAAACGCCGCCTGACCCTGGTGCGGGCGCTGGTGAACGACCCGGACCTGCTGGTGCTGGACGAGCCGACCACCGGCCTGGACCCGCAGGCCCGGCACCTGATCTGGGAGCGGCTCAAACAACTGCTCGCGCAGGGCAAGACCGTGCTGCTGACCACGCATTTCATGGACGAGGCGGAACGCCTGTGCCACCGGCTGGCCATCATGGACCAGGGCCGATTCATCGCCCAGGGCAGCCCGCGGGAGCTGATCGCCGCCCAGATCGAGCCGCAGGTGGTCGAGGTCTACGGCGAGGACGCCGGCGGCTGGGCGGCGCGGCAGGCGGGCCGGTTCGCCCAGCGCCACGAGGTGACCGGCGAGACCGCCTTCTGCTACCTGGCCGAGGCCAGGCCGCTGATCGAGCACCTCGAGACCCAGCCGGGGCTGCGCTATCTTCACCGGCCGGCCAACCTGGAGGACGTGTTCCTCAAGCTCACCGGCCGCGAAATGAGGGATTGACCGTGACCACCCATCCCGCCGATCCGGCGGCAGTCGAGATCCGCTGTGTCGAACTGGTCGAGCAGGGCTACTGTTGCGCGGCGGCCGTGCTGTTGGCCGTGGCCGAGTATCGCGGCATCGAATCGCCGCTGATTCCCGCGATCGCCACCGGCTGGTGCACCGGTCTGGCTGGCACGGAAGGCCCGTGCGGGGCGCTCGCGGGCGGCATCCTGGCGCTGAACATGGTGCTCGGGCGACGCGGGCCGCAGGACTCGCGCGAGGCCAATTACCGGGCGGTGCAGGAGTTGAAGGCGCGCTTCGAACGCGACTTCGGCGCCACCGGCTGTACCGAACTGCTCGGCTGCAATCCGGGCACGACGGTCGGCCGGGTGGTATTCGGCCTTAAGGGCCTGAAGCGCAAGTGCCGGGGCTTCGCCGGCACGGCCGCGCGCATGGCCGCCGAGCTTGCCGGCCCGCGCGACAAGGCAGGCGGATGATCAGCCTGCGCTTCGTGCCGGTCTGGCGGCGCAATTTCCTGGTCTGGCGCAAGCTGGCCATCCCCTCGGTCCTGGGCAACCTGGCCGACCCGATGATCTACATGCTGGGCCTGGGCTACGGCCTGGGCGCGATGCTGCCGCAGGTCGGCGGCGTGAGCTACATCATGTTCCTGGCGGCCGGCACGGTGTGCTTCTCGACCATGAACAGCGCCTCCTTCGAGACCATGTACTCGGCCTTCTCGCGGATGCAGGTGCAGCGCACCTGGGACGCGATCCTGAACGCGCCGATCACGCTGGACGACGTGATGCTGGCCGAACTCGTCTGGGCGGCGAGCAAGGCTTTCCTGTCGGGCACGGCGATCATGCTGGTAATCTGGGCGATGGGACTGACCGCCTCGCCGCTGGCGCTCTGGGTCGTGCCGCTGATCTTCCTGATCGGGCTGACCTTCGCCGGGCTGGGGCTGATCATGACCGCGCTGGCGCCGAGCTACGACTTCTTCATGTACTACTTCACCCTGTTCGTCACGCCGACCGCGCTCATCTCCGGCGTGTTCTTCCCGGTCGATCAGCTCCCGGCGGTGCTGCGCACCCTGGCCGAACTGCTGCCGCTCAGCCATGCGGTGGATCTCGTGCGCCCGCTGCTGCTCGGCCGCGTACCGGACGACGTCGTGCTGCACCTCGCGGTGCTCGCCGGCTACGCGGCGGCCGGTTTTCTGACCGCGCTGGTGCTGGCCCGCCGCCGGCTGCTCCGGTAGCGCAGGTGCCCGGGGCGGCAGAATTCGCCCGCGCACCGGCTTGGGGCTAGAATCCGGCCTGTGGAAGCCCTGCTCGTCATCACCAGCCTGCCGGACCAGAAGGCCGCCCAGAAGCTCGCCGACGTGCTGATCGAGCGCAGCTTGGCCGCCTGCGTGAACATCCTGTCGCCCTGCCGCTCGGTCTATCGCTGGCTCGGCGCGGTGGAAAGCGCGATGGAGGTGCCGGTGCTGATCAAGACCACCGAGGAGCGCTACCCGGCGCTGGAGCAGGCGATCCGCGCCCACCACCCCTACGAACTCCCCGAGATCATCGCTGTCCCAATCGTGCGTGGCCTGCCCGAGTACCTGTCCTGGATAGGCAGCGAAACGGCGGACGACTCGACCGCCGCCTGACCCCGATTCGCATGATCAGAAGAATCCTCCTCCTGCTGTCGCTTTGCCTGCCGGTCCTGGCCCTCGCCCAGGAAGTGCTCGAACCCGAGAAGGCCTACCGGCTCTCCGCCCGGGCGCTGGATGCACGCACGATCGAGGTGAGCTACCGGATCGAGGACGGCTACTACCTCTACCGCGACAAGTTCCAGTTCGCCGCCGAGCCCGGGACGGTCAAGCTCGGCGCGGCCCAGATGCCGCCGGGCAAGCTCAAGCACGACGATTTCTTCGGTGAGGTCGAGACCTACCGCAAGAGTCTGGCGATCAAGCTGCCGGTGGAGGCGCCTGCGGAAGTCGGCGAAGTCAAGCTGACGGTCACATCCCAGGGCTGCGCGGACATCGGCGTGTGCTATCCGCCGACGGCCCAGACGGTTTCGGTGAAGCTCGCCGGCCTGTCGACGCCCGCAGCCGGCGCATCGACCGGCGACAGCGGAAGCGGCGCGGGCGCCCCGCCGCCGGCCGCGGGGGACGAGTCCTCGGAACTCGCCCACCTGCTGAAGAGCGCGAGCTTCTGGCTGGTGCTCACCACCTTCTTCGGCGCCGGGCTGCTGCTGGCGCTCACGCCTTGCGTGTTCCCGATGATCCCGA
>DATMWM010000193.1:0-8915 GCA_035562535.1 Rhodocyclaceae bacterium
CGCCGCCAGTTCCCGCTGCAGCGCCGCGGTGTCGTCGTCGATGCGCGCGGCCACGACCTGCTCGGTGTGGCGCGCCTCCTGGGCCTGCTGGGACTGCATCGCGTTGACGATGATCGCGATGAACAGGTTGAGCATGGTGAAGGTGGATACCAGGATGAAGGCCACGAAGAAGATCCAGGCATAGGGGTAGGCGTCCATCACCGGCCGGGCGATGCCCATCGACCAGCTCTCCAGGGTCATGACCTGGAACAGCGTGTAGGCCGACTCGCCGAGCGTGCCGAACCAGTCGGGAAAACGTTCGGCGAAGAGCTTGGTGGCGATCACCGCGCTCACGTAGAAGATGATGCCGATGATCGCCACCACCGAAGCCAGCCCCGGGATCGCCGAGAGCAGGCCGCCGACCACCCGGCGCATGCTCGGCACCATGGTGAGCAGGCGCAGCACCCGCAGCACGCGCAGCGCTCGCAGCACCGAGAACGGCCCGGCGGCCGGCACCAGCGCCACCGCGGTGACCAGGAAGTCGAACACGCTCCAGGGATCGCGGAAGAAGGCGAGCCGGTGCGCCACGATGCGCAGGCCGATCTCGACCACGAACACCGCCAGCATCGCCCGGTCGGCGGCGATCAGCGCCGGCCCGAAGCGCTCCATCAGCGTCGAACTGGTCTCCATGCCGAGCACCACGGCGTTCGCCACGATCACCGCGATCAGGAAATGCTGGACGGGCGGCGACTCGATCCGGGCGATCAGCCTGCCGCGCCAGCCGGCGACCGCGGCGGCGCTCACGGCTCGCTCCCGCCGCCCCCGGGCGGGGGCATCGTGCCGCCGCGGATCGCCGCCTTGGCCAGCAGATGGGCGCTCACCGGCGCGGTGAGGAAGAGGAACAGCGCGATCAGGATCTCGTGCAGGCTCAGTCCCGGGCCGCTCGCCGAGAAGAAGATCGCCGAGGCCGCCAGCACCCCGCCCACGCCCAGGGTGGTGGCCTTGGTCGGGCCGTGCAGGCGCAGTTCGAAGCGGGAGAGCTTGGCCAGCGCGAAGGAACCGACCAGGGCGAAGCCGCCGCCGGCGAGCAGCAGCGCGGATACCAGGTACTCGACGAGCGGGCTCATTCGATGATGTCCCCGCGCAGCAGGTACTTGGTCATCGCCACCGTGCCGACGAAGCCGAGCAGCGCGATCAGCAGGGCGGCCTCGAAGAAGGCGGTGCTGCGGAACTGGATGCCCATCAGCACCACCAGCGCCAGCGCGTTGATGTAGAGCGTGTCCAGGGCGAGGATGCGGTCCGGCAGGTCCGGGCCGCGCAGCAGCCGGAAGCCGCAGAACGCCATGGCGAGCAGCAGCATGCCGGCCACGACCGGCAATACCAGGTCGATCATGTCTCGAAAATCTCCATCAGGGGTTGCTCGTAGCGCTGCTTGATCGCCTCGACCGCCTCCCGCGCGTCCGCCAGGTCGAAGGCGTGCACCCGCAGCGTGCGGCCGTCCGCGCCGAGTTCGACCGAGAGCGTGCCAGGGGTCATCGTGACGATGCCGGCGAGCACCACCGCCCCGGTGCGGTCGCCGATGTCCAGCGGCACCTCGAGGAAGGACGGCCGCAGCCGCGACTCGGGGCCGAGGATGCGCGCGGCGAGTTGGAAGTTCGCCACCACCACGTCCCAGAGCACGACGCCGGCCAGGCGCAGCGCTACGGCCGGCCGGCGCAACCGCGGTTTGTCGGGCCGGAATCGCTCGGAGAACCAGGGGATGGCGAGCGCCAGCAGCGCGCCGAGCAGCACCTGGCCCGGGGCGAGGCTCTGGTTGAGCAGCAGCCAGATCCCCAGCAGCGCGAGGCTCATCAGCGGCGCCGGCAGCAGCCGCCTCATCGCGCCGGCTCCCTCTCGACCGGGCGGGCGCCGAGCACGCTTTCGACATAGCCGCCCCGCTCCACCAGTTGCCCGGCGGCCGCCCTCGCGTAGCCCAGGACCGGCCCGGCGAACAGCACCGTGGCGAAGCCCGCCGCCAGCAGGGCGGCCACCGGCAGCCACTCGCCGGCCGGCACCGCAGCGCCGGAGGCGCTGCCTTCGCTCTTCCAGAACAGCAGGCTGCCGGCCCTGGACAAGGCCACCAGCACCAGCAGCCCGGAAACGAGCACGACGCCGAACAGCCAGGGCCAGGCCGGGGTGCCTAGCGCGGAGTCCAGGATCGCCAGCTTGCCGACGAAGCCGGCCAGCGGCGGCAGGCCGCCGGCCGCGGCGGCGGCGGCGAAGAACAGCGCGCCGAGCAGCGCCGGCCGGGCCAGCGCCGGACCGGGCGCCAGGGCGTCGCCCGCCGCGCCGCGCTGCCGGCCGATCGCCTCGGCCAGCAGGAACAGCGCGGCGGCGATCAGGGTGCTGTGGATCAGGTAGTAGAGCGCCGCGCCCAGGCTTGCCGCGCCGGCCAGGCCGAGCGCCGCCAGCAGGGTTCCCGCCGAGGCGACCACCAGCCAGCCGGCGAGCACGCGCAGCGAGCCGGCCGCGAGCGCGCCGAGCGAGGCCGCCGCCAGGGTCGCCAGACCGGCCGGCAGCAGCACCTGGGCGGCCGCGCCCTCCCCCGCCCCGAACACCAGCGTGAACACCCGGGCGATGGCGTAGATGCCGACCTTGGTCATGATCGCGAACAGCGCCGCCACCGGCGCCGGGGCCGCGGCGTAGGTGCCCGGCAGCCACAGGTGCAGCGGCAGGATCGCCGCCTTCAGCCCGAAGACCACCAGCAGCAGCACGCCTGCCACCTGCGCCAGCCCCGCGTCCCCTGCGGGCAGGCGCGCGAGCTTCACGGCAAGGTCCGCCAGGTTCAGCGTGCCGGCCAGGCCGTAGAGCAGGCTCACGCCGATCAGGAACAGGGCCGAGGCGGTCAGGTTCAGCACCACGTAATGAAACGAGGCGCGCAGCCGCTCCGGACCAGCGCCGTGCAGCAGCAGGCCGTAGGAGGCGGCCAGCAGCACCTCGAAGAAGACGAACAGGTTGAACAGGTCGGCGGTCAGGAAGGCGCCCGCGAGTCCCATCAACTGGTACTGGAACAGCGCGTGGAAATGCGCGCCCCGCCGGTCCCAGCCGCCGAGCGCATGAATCAGCGCGGCAAGCGCCACCGCGCCGGTCAGCAGCAGCATCAGGGCCGAGAGCCGGTCCAGCGCGAGCACGATGCCGAAGGGCGGCTGCCAGTTGCCGAGCAGATACACGCTGACCTCGCCCGAGGCCGCCAGTCCGACCAGACGCGCCGCGACCGCGAGGAAACCCAGCGTCGCCAGCAGGCTCACCCAACGTGCCAGCCGCGGCGCCCGTCCCTCGACCAGCGTGAGCACGGCGCCGGCAAGCAGCGGCAGGACGATCGGAGCGATCAGCCAGTGGTTCATGCGCCGCTCCCGCGTCCGTCGTCCCGCCCGTCCACCTGGTCGGTGCCGCTCTCGTGGCGGCCGCGCAGCGCGATCACCAGCAGCAGCGCGGTCATGCCGAAGCTGATGACGATCGCGGTGAGCACCAGCGCCTGGGGCAGCGGATCGGCCACCGTCGCAAGCGTCGGTGGCGCGCCGCCTGCCGCGATCGGCGGCGCACCCACCCGCAGCCGGCCCATGGCGAAGATGAACAGGTTGACCGCGTAGGAGAGCAGGCTCAGCCCGAGCACCGTGTCGAAGGTCCGCGGCCGCAGCAGCAGGTAGATCCCGGCCGCCGCGAGCAGGCCGATGCCCAGCGCGAGCAGCAGTTCAAGGCTCACAGTTCATCATCCTTTACCGGCGGGCCGAGCCGGCCGATCGCGGAGAGCGCCATCAGCGTGGCGCCGACCACGGTCATGAACACGCCCAGGTCGAAGAACATGGCGCTGGCGATCGGCACCTCGCCAACCGCGGGCAGCACCGGGTGGCCGAAGGCGCTGGTGAGGAAGGGATGACCGACGAAGAGGCTGCCGATGCCGGTGAACCCCGCGGCGAGCAGGCCCAGCCCGATCCAGGCCTCGTAGCGCAGGGCGAGCCGCGCCTCGGTCCAGCGCCAGCCGCGGGCCACGTAGAGCACCAGCACCGCCACCGCGAACACCAGGCCGGCGATGAAACCGCCGCCCGGCAGGTTGTGGCCGCGCAGGAAGAGAAACACCGCCACGAGCGTGGCGATCGGCAGCAGCAGCGCCGCCACGGTGCGCAGCATCTCCGAGCGCCTGCCTCCCGGCGCCGCAGCCGGCGCGGCCGGCCTGAAGCCGGCGAGCAGCGCATGGATGGCCAGCGCGGCGATGCCGAGCACGGCGATCTCGCCCAGCGTGTCGAAGCCGCGGAAGTCCACGATGATCACGTTCACCACGTTCGAGCCGCCGCCCCGCGGCACGCTCTCGCGCAGGAAGAAGTCGGCATAGGACGGACTCGGCCGGACCATCACCGCGTAGGCCGCCGCCGCGATTCCCGCGCCGGCCGCGACCGCGACCAGGCCGTCGCGCAGCCGCCGGGCGATGCCCGGCTCGGGCGGCGATTCTCCCGGCAGCCAGTGCAGCGCCAGCATCATCAGGATCACGGTGACGAACTCCACCAGCAACTGGGTCAGCGCCAGATCCGGGGCGGAAAACCAGACGAAGGCCAGGCTGACCACCAGCCCCGCCAGCCCCAGCGGCAGCAGCGCCAGGAAGCGCCGCCGGTGCAGCACGACCGTCGCCGCCACCGCCGCCGCGCCGAGCAGCGCGACCGCGATCTCGGCCGGGGTGGCAGGCCTGCCGGGGCCCGGCGCCGGGCCGCCGCCGAACGCCAGGAACGCCCACACGCCCAGGCCGAGCGCGGCAAGCAGCGTGAGCAAGAGCATCCACTGCAGGCCGCCGCCGGTATATCGCGTCAGCCGGTCCGCGCCGGAGCGGGCCGCGGCGACGATCCAGTCGAAGATTTCCTTGCCGCCGCGGTGAAAGTGGGCGCGATCGTGCAGGCCGTACAGCTTCTGCAGCGCGAAATAGAAGGCCACGCCGAGCGCGGTGGCGGCCAGGCTCATGGCCAGCGGCCAGTTCAGGCCGTGCCAGATCGCCAGGCTGTATTCCGGCAGCGGCCCGCCGAGCACCGCGCCGGCGGCCAGCGCCAGGATCGGGCCGACCGCCAGCGCCGGGACGATGCCGACGCCGATGCAGATCAGCACCAGCAGTTCGACCGGCAGGCGCATCCAGCGCGGCGGTTCGTGCGGCGTGCGCGGCAGGTTATGCGGCTCGCCGTTGAAGAACACGTCGTGCACGAAGCGCATGGAATAGGCCACGCCGAAAGCGCCGGCCAGCGTCGCCGCCAGCGGCGTCAGCGTGTCCAGCACCGGGTGCTGGCCGACGCGCAGGCTCTCGGCGAAGAACATCTCCTTGGACAGGAAGCCGTTCAGCAGTGGCACGCCGGCCATGGCGGCCGCAGCCGCGATGCCGAGCGCCGAGGTCCAGGGCATGTATTTCCACAGCCCGTTGATCCGCCGCATGTCGCGCGTGCCGCACTCGTGGTCGATGATGCCGGCGGCCATGAACAGCGAGGCCTTGAAGGTCGCGTGGTTGAGGATGTGGAAGGTCGCGGCCACCGCCGCGAGCGGCGTGTTCAGGCCGAACAGCAGGGTGATCAGGCCGAGGTGGCTGATCGTCGAATAGGCGAGCAGCCCCTTCAAATCATGCTGGAACACCGCCAGGAAGGCCGCGATCAGCAGCGTCAGCACGCCGGTGGCGCTGACCGCGATGAACCAGGCCTCGCTGCCGGCGAGCACCGGGTAGAGCCGGGCCAGCAGGAACACGCCCGCCTTCACCATGGTGGCCGAGTGCAGGTAGGCGGACACCGGCGTCGGCGCCGCCATGGCGTGCGGCAGCCAGAAATGGAACGGGAACTGCGCCGACTTGGTGAAGGCGCCGAGCAGGATCAGCAGCAGCGCCGGGAGATACAGCGGCGAGGCCTGCACCGCCTCGCGCGCGGCGAGCACCACGTCGAGCTTGAAGCTGCCGGCCGCCTGCCCGAGCAGCAGCACGCCGCCGAGCAGCGCCAGTCCGCCCAGGCCGGTGACCGCAAGCGCCATGCGGGCGCCCTGGCGCGCCTCGGCGCGGTCCTTCCAGTAGCCGATCAGCAGGAAGGAGGCGAGGCTGGTCAGTTCCCAGAACACCACCAGCAGGATCAGGTTGTCCGCCAGCACCACGCCGAGCATGGCGCCCATGAAGGCCAGCAGGAAGGCGTAGAAGCGCGGCGCCGGGTCGGCCGGGTCCAGGTAGTAGGCGGCGTAGAGCACCACCAGCGCGCCGATGCCGAGCACCAGCAGCGCGAACAGGAAGGCCAGCCCGTCCAGCCGCAGGCCGAAGTCGGCGCCGGGCAGCGGCAGCCAGGGCAGCGCCCAGCGCCCCACGCCGCCGGCGAACACGTCCGGGGCGTGGGCGAGCAGGATCGCGGCGGCCGCGAGCGCCACGGCGCCCGCCAGCCAGGCCGCCGCGGCGCGCGCGCCGCGCGGCAGCGCCGCGACGCCGAGGCTGCCCAGGAAGGGCAGCGCCAGCATCCAGAACAGGCTCAATCCGGCTCCCCCCGCCCACGATCCTCGTGCGCGGCGGCCGCGCGCGCCAGCGCGTGCGAAGCCAGCGGCAGCGTGGCCAGCAGCACGACGATCAGCAGCGCCAGCCGGCCCCACCAGGCGGCGTCCGGGTAGAGCGCCGCCACGCCGAGCACCATCACGCCGAGCGCCAGCGTCGCCGCCTTGGTGGCCGCGTGCTGCTTTGCCAGCGCGCCCGGCAGGCGCAGCACGCCGAGCGCGGCCACCGCGAGCAGCGCGGCGCCGAGCAGCATCAGCCCCCAGCCGAGCAGGCTCATTCCTGCCCTCCTCCCCCGCTGCGCCCGGCGATCGCGTGCGCCCAGCCGACCGTGGCCAGGAAGGCCAGCAGCGCGAAGCCGATCGCCACGTCGAGGAACGCGGTCTGCCCGGTATGCGCGGCCGCGGCGAGGCAGGCGGCGAGCCCGCAGGCGGACAGCGCGTCCACCGCCACCACCCGCTCGGCCGGCGTGCGCAGCCGCCGGAACGCCAGGACCACCAGCAGCACGGCCAGGGCGATCGTCGCGACGACCGGTACGATCATGCCGCCTCCCGCCTGCCGAGCAACCGCCGCAACGGCCGCTCGAACTGCTCGCGGATCTGCCGGATCGCCTCGTCGGCCGTGCCGGTGTCGAGCAGGTGCAGGCGCATGCGCCCGGCCTGCGGGTCGAGGTCCAGCGCGGTGCTGCCCGGGGTCAGGGTGACCAGGCAGGCCAGCAGAACCGCCCCGCCTTCGCCGAACGGCTCGAAACGGTACTCGACGAAGCCGGGCCGCAGCCGGCCGGCCGGGCCGAGGATCATCCTGGCGGTCTGGATCCCGGCCACCACCGTGGCCAGGACGAAGTGCCAAGCGAGCGTCGCCAGGGCGAGGATCCGGCTCATCGCGGCAACTCCGCGCCAGGCGCCAGCATCGCCCCGGCTGCTAGTTGCAGGTAGTCGATCAGCGGCTGCGGCGCCAGCCCCACCGCGAGCGTCAGCCCCGCCAGGGTGGCGCTGGCCAGCCAGGCGCCGGCCGGCAGCGCGCGCGGCGGACCGGGCGCGACCTCGTTTGTGGTCTCCGGCGCCGGCTTCCAGAAGGCCTCGATCCAGATTTTGACCATGGAATAGAGCGTCAGCCCGCCCACCGCCAGCGCCGCCGCGCCCCAGGCGAACTGTCCCAGGGCGAAGCTCTCGCGCACCACCAGCAGCTTGGCCCAGAAGCCGGACAGCGGCGGGATGCCGACCAGCGAGGCGGCGCTCAGCGCGAACAGCACCGCCAGCATCGGGCGGGCGGCGAGCAGGCCGCCGGATCGGCGCAGGTCGAAGCCGGCGCCGCTGCGCGCCATCATGCCGCCGAGCAGGAAGAGGCTGGATTTCACCAGCATGTGATGGAGGATGAAGAACAGCGCCGCCGCCAGTCCCATCGTGCCGCCCAGGGCCACCGCCAGCAGCATGTAGCCGATCTGGCTCACCGAGTGGAAGGCGAGGATGCGCCGGGTGTCGTAATGATAGGCGGCGCCGAGCACGCCGACGATCATGCCGGCCACCGCCAGCCAGCCCAGCCAGGGCAGGAAGGTTTCGGCCAGTTCCGCCGGCAGGCCGGCGCTCACCCGCAGCAGCGCGAACACGCCGACCTTGGTCGCCAGCGCGGAAAACAGCGCCAGCATCGCCGGCGGCAGCACCGGGTAGGCGGCGGGCAGCCAGAAGAAGAAGGGCAGGCCGCCGGCCTTGATCAGCAGCGACACCATCAGCAGGGCGAGCAGCGCCCGGGCGAGCGGGTCGTCGCCGCGCTCGCCGAGCGCCTGGACGAGCGCGGCGAGGTTGAGCTGGCCGGTCAGGCCGTACAGCCCGGCAATCGCCAGCAGCACCAGGATCGTGCCGAACAGGTTGAGCGTCAGGTACTTGAACCCAGCCTCGAGATGCTGCGCGCGGCCGCCGAGCACGATCAGGCCCAGGGCCGAGATCAGCATGACCTCGTACCAGACGTACAGGTTGAACAGGTCGCCGGTCGCATAGGCGCCGCCGACCCCGGCGAGCAGTCCGTGCACCAGCGGATGACGCAGCGGCGAATGCATCCCCGTGCCGCCGCCGCGCGCAGGTACGGCGAGCGCGAGCACAGCCAGGAGGGCCGACGCCGCGATCAGCAGCGCCCCGGCGGGATCGATCCGGAACTCGATGGCGAACGGCGCCGGCCAGTCGCCGAAGCGGGTGACGAGAACCTCGCCCCCGCCCACCGCGCGCACCAGCAACAGCGCGCAGGCCAGCCAGGCGATCGCCCCGGCGAGGCTCATGCCAGCCTGCAGGCGCGGCCGGCGCGCCAGCGCCACGCAGGCGGCCGCGGTGAGCAGCGGCACCAGCACCGGGCTGACCGCCAGCAGCGCGCTCATGCCAGGTCCCCCGGTTCGCCGTCGGCGCGCGCCGGCGGCTCGGCGCGGGTC
>DATMWM010000194.1:0-2029 GCA_035562535.1 Rhodocyclaceae bacterium
GTTCCTGGACGAGTCGGCCGCCTTCGCGCTGCCGCTCGCCACGGTCGCGCGCCAGGCCGCAGCCGGGCTGCTGCTGCCGCTGCTGGCCGGGATGCTGATCCGCCACCGCGCGCCGGCGTGGACCATGCGCTGGCGCGCAAGACTCCAGGTTCTCAGCCTGCTCGCGATCGCCTTGGTCTTCGTGGCCGTGGTCGCGGACCAGTTCGAGGCGATCCGGGACCGGTTCGGGATCTACCTCGGCGCATCGGCCGCCTTCACGGCGGCGATGCTGGCGACCGGGCTTCTGGTCGCCCGCCTGGCCGCGCGTTCCGCGGAAGACCGCAGGGCGCTGGTCTGGGGATTTCCCGCGCGCAACTTCGCCGTCGCCACGCTGATCGCCACCGCGGCGGTCGGCCAGGCGCAGATGCTGTCCTTCGTCGCCGTCCTCTTCGCCACCCAGATCGCGGTGCTCGTCCCGCTCGGCTGGCGGCTCGGCCGCCGGAGCGGCGAGCGGCGGGCCGCCTGATCCGGCCCGGGCCGGACCGCCGCCGCGGCGGACCGAGGCGCTACTTCGCGACTTCCTCGCGCGCCTTGCGCCGCTCCGCCTCCTGGGCCTCGATCAGCTTGTAGGTGGTGTAGTACTTGTAGATGTTCGACACGTAGGTCACCGTCTCGCCGCCTATCTTCTCGGCGGCGACCAGCTCGACGTTGCGGAACCAGCGGTTCGGGTCGAGCCCGCGTTTGGCCGCCTCCTTGCGCAGCTGCGCCACCCGCCCGGGGCCGGCGTTGTAGGCGGCGAAGGCGAACAGCCCCTTGTTCAGCGGCGTCATCGGTTCCTTGGCGTAATACTGGTCGATCATGAAGCGCATGTACTTCACGCCGCCGTTGACGTTGTTGTCCAGCACCTTGATGTCGCCTACCTTCAGTTCCTTGCCGGTGGCCGGCATGATCTGCATGATGCCGATGGCGCCGACGTGGCTGCGCGCGCTGTGGTCGAGCTGGGACTCCTGGAAGCTCTGCGCCATCATCAGCAGGTGGTCCATGTCGTAGCGGTCGCCGTACTTGCGGAACAGCTCGACCACCTCGCCGAAGCGCTTGCGTTCGGCCTCGCCGACGGCATTCTTGACGAACTTCGGGTCCTTGACGTAGCGCTGGATCACCGTGTTGCCGAAGGCGGTGCCCTGCCGGTGGCGGGCGACGAAGTCGTTGACCGCCGCCATGAGCTGCGGGCTGTCCCTGCGCATCAGAAAGGCATAGGCGTTGTCGTCGCTGATCGAGGCTTCCGGATGGAGCCGCAGCTTGGGGAACACCACCGACCACATCTTCGCCTTGTAGCCGTCGACGATGGTGGCGCCGACCAGGCCGGCATTGACCATCTCCAGGATGTCCTCGGCCTCGAGGTCCTCGGCGGCCTCGCGCACCCTGACCGGGGCCTTGCCGTCCCGGGCGAAGCGCTCGTTCAGCGCCTTCAGGTGCTCGTAGTAGCTGGAGGTCCTGCGCACGAACACCTCCTTGCCGGACAGGTCGTCGATCGTCCCGATCTCGGGGCCGCCCGGCCCGGTGACCGGGATCTCGCGTATGCCGGTGAACATCGGATCGGAGAAATCGACCAGCTTCTGCCGTTCCGGGGTGATCGACAGGTCGGCGACGATCAGGTCGCCGCGTCCCTCCTGCAGCCAGGGGATCAGCTCCTCGCGCCCGGCCGGCACGAAGACCACCTTGACCTTGAGGTGCCGGGTCTGGAGCTTGCGGTTGATGTCCTTTTCGAAGGCATTGAGGATGTCGTAGGACACGCCGCGCGTGCGCCCCTTTTCGACGTAATAGAAGGTCTTGGAGTAGGGCACGAGCACGCGGATCAGGCGGCGCTGCACCATGGCGTCGAAATCCCCCTTCCAGGGCCGCATGCCGACCTGCAGCGAGAACGCTTCGCGCCCGCCGCTTTCGGAAGGTTCCGGCGCGGCCCAGACGGCGGTGGTGGACATCAGGAGAAGCAGGAGCAGCTTCATGATCGACGTGTGCATTTCTTGTCCTCGTTCTCGCAGACATGACC
>DATMWM010000195.1:0-2879 GCA_035562535.1 Rhodocyclaceae bacterium
TTGCGGACATGAACCTTGAGGATCTGCTCGCGACCGACGACATCAGGGTTGGGCACCACCACCTGGCGGTCGAAACGGCCGGGACGCAGCAGCGCGGGATCGAGCACGTCGGGCCGGTTGGTCGCGGCGATCAGGATCACGCCCTCATTGGCCTCGAAGCCGTCCATCTCGACCAGCAACTGGTTGAGCGTCTGCTCGCGCTCGTCGTGACCGCCGCCGAGGCCGGCGCCGCGATGGCGGCCGACCGCGTCGATCTCGTCGATGAAGATTATGCAGGGCGCGTGCTTCTTGGCCTGCTCGAACATGTCGCGCACCCGCGCCGCGCCGACACCGACGAACATCTCGACGAAGTCGGAACCGGAGATCGAGAAGAACGGCACCTTGGCCTCGCCGGCGATCGCCTTCGCCAGCAGCGTCTTGCCGGTGCCGGGCGAGCCGACCATCAGCACGCCCTTGGGGATGCGCCCGCCGAGCTTCTGGAACTTGGACGGATCGCGCAGGAAGTCCACCAGTTCGGAGACGTCCTCCTTCGCTTCGTCGCAGCCGGCGACGTCGGCGAAGGTCACGGTGTTGGTGGACTCGTCGAGCATTCTCGCCCGCGACTTGCCGAAGGAGAAGGCGCCGCCCCGGCCCCCACCCTGCATCTGGCGCATGAAGAAGATCCAGACGCCGATCAGCAGAAGCATCGGGAACCAGGAGACGAAGATGTTCATCAGGAAGGACTGCTCTTCCTCGGGCTTGGCCACCACCTTCACGTTGTAGCGGAGCAGGTCGCTGACCATCCACAGGTCCGGCGGCGCGTAGGAAGTGATGCGCTTGCCCTCGTTGGTGGTGGCTTCGAGCTGCCGGCCCTGGATCACCACCTTGGAGATCTTGCCCGACTTGACCTCGTCGAGGAACTGGGAATACTCCACCGACTGCTGGGCGACCTGGCGCGTGTTGAACTGGTTGAACACCGTCATCAGCACGATGCCGATCACCAGCCAGATCGCGAGATTCTTGAAGAGATTGTTCAAAGGATTTCCTCGTGAGGCCCGAAGCGGGCCCGATTTTCAGGCAATTCGACCGATTCTAAGTCCGATTGTTCCGGCAGGCAAATCACCGGCTTGCGGCGCATCTTCGGCCCGAACCGCCCGGCCTGGACTATCATCGCGGCCTCCTGCCGAGCAGATACACCTCGCTGCTGCGCTCCCGCGAGGCCTTGGGCTTGCGCACCAGCACGGTTCCGAAGGCCGCGTCCATATGGCGGCGCAGGGCCTCGAAGCCGCCGCCGTGGAACGTCTTCATCAGCAACACGCCCTCCGGCTGCAGATGCGCGACGGCGAAATCCAGCGCCAGTTCGGCCAGGTGCTCGGCGCGCGCCTGGTCGGTGACCCCGATTCCAGAGATGTTTGGGGCCATGTCCGAAAGCACAAGGTCGACCCTGCGGCCGGCCAGGGCCTGCTGCAGCGCTTCCAGCGCCGGCCGGTCGCGGAAGTCGCCCTGCAGAAAAACCGCGCCGGCCAGCGGCTCGACCGGCAGCAGGTCCAGCCCGATGACCAGGCCGCCGGGCCACGTGCGCTCCACCGCCACCTGGCTCCAGCTTCCGGGCGCCGCACCCAGGTCCACCACCACCATCCCGGCCCGCAGCAACCGGTCCCGGTCGTCGATCTCCATCAGCTTGAACGCGGCTCGCGAGCGATAGCCCAGCGCCCTGGCCTGCTGGACATAGGCGTCGGACACGTGCTCGCGCATCCATGCGCCGCTGGTCCTGGAACGCTTCATCGCGATAGAATGCGGGGCCGCATCAGCCCAACCCGTCCATGAAAGATCTCAACCCGGCGCAACGCCGGGCCCTGCGCGCCCGGGCCCATCACCTGCACCCGGTCGTCGCGCTCAGCCAGAACGGGCTCAGCGACGCAGTCCTGGCCGAGATCGAGCGCAGCCTGAAGGCCCACGAGCTTATCAAGGTGCGCGTCTACGGCGAGGACAGGGAGGTCCGCAACGCGCTCATGGAGCGCATCTGCGGCTCGCTGGACGCGGCGCCGGTGCAGCACATCGGCAACATCCTGGTCATCTACCGGGAAAACCCGGAGCCCGAAGCGCAGCCGCGCCCCCCGCCGCCGCGCACGCGTCCCCGGCGCGCCGCCCCGGTCGCCGCGCGCCCCCGCCGCCGGATCAACCGCGCCGCCTGAACTGCAGCACCACCAGCACCGCGCCGAGCAGGCTCTGCACCAGGTAGAGCACGCTGGACACGCCGTGCCAGGCCGCGAAGCGGTCGCGCACCGCACTCTCCATGACTTCCTTCGCGCCGGCCACGCTCTTAAGTTGCGCCAGGATCGGCTGAATGCCGAAATGGCCGGCCGCGGTCAGTCCGAGCATGACCGCGACGATCCAGAACGCCGCCGAACGCAGCGCCTGCCCGCGCCGCGCGGCAACCATGTGCAGCAGCAGATAGGCACCGCAGGCGAAACCGGTCCAGGCGATCAGCGCGAACAGCTTGCCGGCCAGCGTGCCCGCCAGCGCGCGGTCGTTCGGCAGGCTGGCGAACAGGGCCGGAGCGGCGAGGTAGCCGATCGCCCACAGGCCGCCGACCCAGAGCGTCACCGCCAGGGCGGCCAGCGCGTCCGCTAGTCCGCGCAAGCGCTGCCGCCGCGGCCGGATCCGACCCGTGCCGCCAGTTCACACATAGCGCACGTCCAGGATCTCGTATTCACGCAACCCGCCCGGCGCCTGCACCTCGGCCACGTCGCCGGCGTACTTGCCGATCAGCGCCCGGGCCACCGGCGAGCCGACCGAGATCTTGCCCCGCTTGAGATCGGCCTCGTCGTCACCGACGATCTGGTAGGTGAGCTTCTCGCCCGTGTCGAGATCTTCCAGATCGACCGTCGAGCCGAATA
>DATMWM010000196.1:0-6425 GCA_035562535.1 Rhodocyclaceae bacterium
TTGTAGCCGTCGACGATGGTGGCGCCGACCAGGCCGGCATTGACCATCTCCAGGATGTCCTCGGCCTCGAGGTCCTCGGCGGCCTCACGCACCTTGACCGGGGCCTTGCCCTCCCGGGCGAAGCGCTCGTTCAGCGCCTTCAGGTGCTCGTAGTAGCTGGAGGTCCTGCGCACGAACACCTCCGTGCCCGAGAGGTCGTCGATCGTCCTGATCTCCGGGCCGCCCGGCCCGGTTACAGGGATCTCGCGTATGCCGGTGAACATCGGATCCGAGAAATCCACCAGCTTCTGCCTTTCCGGGGTGATCGACAGGTCGGCGACGATCAGGTCGCCGCGCCCCTCCTGCAGCCAGGGAATCAGCTCCTCGCGCCCGGCCGGCACGTAGACCACCTTGACCTTGAGATGCCGGGTCTTGAGCTTGCGGTTGATGTCCTGTTCGAAGGCATTGAGGATGTCGTAGGACACGCCGCGCGTGCGTCCCTTCTCGACGTAATAGAAGGTCTTGGAGTAGGGCACCAGGGCGCGGATCAGTCGGCGCTGCACCATGGCGTCGAAATCCCCCTTCCAGGGCCGCGTGCCGACCTGCAGCGAAAACGCCTCGCGCCCGCCGCTCCCGGTGGGTTCCGGCGCGGCCCAGGCGGCGGTGGACATCAGGAAAAGCAGGAGCAGCTTCATGATCGACGTGCGCATTTCTTGTCCTCGTTCTCGCAGACATGACCGCCCGGTCCTGCGGCAGACCGGAACTGCCGCGGGGCGCCTCGATTCCGTTTCGCCGCGAGACCCGGCAGCGGCGTCCCGCGGAATGTTACTGCGGGATCAGGAAGGCCGAAATCGCCCGCCCAGCTCGAACTTGTTCTCTGCCATTTCTACCTCAGGCGGTGGCGCGCTCACCGCGCGATTAGCAGCGGGCAGGGCAGTTCCCGGGCCAGGGTGTCCAGCACCATCCGCGAGCGGTAGCCGGGCTCGCCCCTTGCGCGCGGCGGACCGATCACGACCAGTTCCGCCCGTTCCTCGCGGGCGATGGCGACCACGCACTGCGCCGGATCGCCCAGCCGCAGCACCGGCCGGTAGTCGAAGCCGCCCTCCGCACAGCGCGCCTCCAGCGCCCGGATCTGCCCGGCGTTCTCCTCGGCGATCCGGCCCTCCAGATAGCGCGCGAACACGTCGCGGGTTGAGGCGTTGTTCAGCCAGTCGTCGCCCTGCATGCCGGCCCAGAACTCGGGTACCACCAAGGCGTGCACGATCGTGGTGACGCCGGGCGCCCCGGCCTCGAAGGCGAGCGCCTCGGCGCGCAGCGCGCCGGCGGTGCCGTGGTGGGCGAGGAGCAGGATTTGCGGGATGCGAAGAGCCATGATCATTGGGAACGAGGACGCAGGGGCGGGACCGGCGCCGCCGCGGGCGGCGTTCGCCTCGCCACGACGCGTCGGGTCGGGCGCGATTATCGCATCCCCGGAGGCCGAGCCCTGCTTCCAGTGGGCCATCCGGCCCGGCTGCGGCGCGTTTCGCGCCCGCCGGACCGGCGGGACTCATCGCGGAGCTGTCCGGGTGTCCGCGAACACGCGCGTCCAGTCGTTCTTCATGCTGACCACGGTCCAGCCCCGCCGGCCGGCCTCGTCGAGCGCGCGGTCCAGCCTGCCGAAGGCGCTCTTGCGGTCGTAGGCGAACTCGCGCGCTGCGTCGTCGTGGTGCAGGATCAGGCCGAGCCGCACGCCCGGCGCCGAGGTGGTCCATTCGAGCATCTGGAAGTCGCCGTCGGAGTTGCCGAAGGCGGCGATCGGACGCCTGCCTATGAACTTGTGGATGCCCACCGGCTTTCCGGCCTTGTCGTCGATGAAGTCGATCTCCGGAAGCCTGACGATCGCAGGCTTGCCGTCGCGTAGCTCGTACCTGGTCCTGACGCTGGACCCGATCACCTGTTCGGGCGGGACGCCGTAGAGTTCCTCGGCGACCACGCGCAGGAATTCGACGCCGCCGCCCGAGACGATCCAGGTTCTGAAACCGTTGGCGCGCAGGTAGTCGAGCAGCTCGCGCATCGGCGCGAAGGTCAGCTCGGTATACGGCCGCTGGAACCTCGGATGCCGCGCCGTCTTCACCCAGTCGCGCACGATCTGCGCGAACTCGCCTTCGGTGTTGCCCGCGTGGCTCGCCAGCACCAGTTCGATCAGGCCGTGTTCGCCGGACGCGGCGAGCGCCTTCATGTCGCCCTCGATCGCCGCCTTGAACGGCTGCTTGCGCCGCCATTCCGGGTGCCTCGGCGCGAGCGCCCTGACCCGGTCGATGGCGAAGGCCAGCTGAAAATACATCGGCTGCTCGGCCCAGAGCGTGCCGTCGTTGTCGAACACGGCGATGCGCTTAGCCGGCGGCACAAAGTCCTTCCCGCCGGGCTCGGTGACGGCGCGCACGAAGGCGACGATGCGCGCCTTGACCGGGCCTTCGTTCCACGATGGCAGCGGATCGGTCTCGGCCAACGCGGGAAGCGTGACGCTAAGGACCAGGAAAGCAAGCGCCGCTGCACGCAGCGGCGGCGCTATCCGGGCGTTCACGGAGACTTGCTCCCCTTCAAAGCCGCAGAGGCGAAACGGCCGCCGGACAGGATCGCCGGCGGCCCGGGGTCACGGCGCGAGCCGCTCAGTTCCCGCCCTTGGCCGCGGCCTCGATCTGCTTCTGGATCTTCTCCAGGTTGAACGAGCCGGGCGTCTGGCTCGGCGGATAGTCCTTCATGGTCTTGAGGAACTCGCCGGCCATCACCTGCAGCGGCACGATGACGAACGGCCGGTCGAGGAACCAGTCGTTGTAAGTGTTCGAGTTGTGCTGCGCCTTCTCGAACGGGTCGCGGCGCAGGTTGAACAGCAGCGGCACGCGCAGTTCGGTGAAGGGCTCGCGCCAGACGCCGAAGGCCTGCCCGCGGTTCTCCATGAACACGACCTTCCAGTCGGTGTAGCGCATGGCGACGACCTGCCCGTCGTCGTTTACGTAGATGAACTCCTTGCGCGGCGATTCCTTGGACTTGCCGGTGAGGTAGTCGGTCATGTCGTAGCCGTCCGGGTGGTTCCTGTAGCTGCGCCCGTTCAGGGTCACGCCCTTCTTGAGCTTGTCCTTGATGTTCGGGTCGCCGCCGATGGCCGCGAAGGTGGGCAGCCAGTCCTCGTGGGCGACCAGGCCGTTCAGGGTGACGCCGGCCGGGAATTTCTCCGGCCAGCGCACGAAGGCCGGCACGCGGTAGGCGCCTTCCCAGTTCGAGTTCTTCTCGCTGCGGAAGGGCGTCGTGCCGGCGTCCGGCCAGGTGTTGTAGTGCGGGCCGTTGTCCGTCGAGTAGTACACGACGGTGTTCTTGGCCAGTCCCAGGTCGTCCAGCAGCTTGAGCAACTGGCCGACGTGGCCGTCGTGCTCGACCATGCCGTCGGAGTACTCGTCCTGGCCGGACTTGCCGCGGTTCTCGGCCTTGACGTGGGTGCGGAAGTGCATGCGGGTGGCGTTCCACCAGACGAAGAAGGGCTTGCCGTCCTTGGCCTGGCGCTGGATGAAGTCCCTGGCCGCGGCCAGGGTCTCCTCGTCCACCGTTTCCATGCGCTTTCTGGTGAGCGGGCCGGTGTTTTCGCAGGTCTGGCCGCCCTTGCCGTCGGCCTTGCACTTCATGACGCCGCGCGGGCCGAACCTCTTGCGGAATTCCGGGCCCTTCGGATAGTCGATGTTCTCGGGTTCCTCCTCGGCGTTCAGGTGGTAGAGGTTGCCGAAGAACTCGTCGAAGCCGTGCATCGTCGGCAGGTGCTCGTCGAGGTCGCCCTGGTGGTTCTTGCCGAACTGGCCGGTGGCGTAGCCCAGGCTCTTCATGACGGTGGCCACCGTGACGTCGGTCTTCTGCCAGCCTTCCTTGGCGCCGGGCAGGCCGACCTTGGTCATGCCGGTGCGCACCGGCACCGAGCCGTTCAGGAAGGCCGCGCGGCCGGCCGTGCAGCTCTGCTGGCCGTAGTAGTCGGTGAAGGCGACACCTTCCTTCGCGATGCGGTCGATGTTCGGCGTCTGGTAGCCCATCATGCCGCGGTTGTTGTGGCTGACGTTCCAGGTCCCGATGTCGTCGCCCCAGATGACCAGGACGTTCGGCTTGCCCTGGGCGAAGGCGGGCGATGCCGCGACGAGCGACAGAGCCAGCGACGCGAGCCATGTTGCGGCGCGATTCAAAATGGTGCGGGTCATGCGTTCCTCCGAATGGGTGCTCACGGCCACGGCGCGATGCTGCACGGCAACATCACAAACGAGAAAGGTTCGCGAAAACGGCGGAGGATTTAAGCATGCCGAATGGGACTTGGCGATGCCGCGACATGCATCGTTTGATAACATCCGCGCATCGTGATCGACCTCAAGCTGCTGCACCACGCCCTCACGCTTGCCCGCTATCGCAACTTCGCGCGTGCGGCCGAGGCGCTCGACCTGAGCCAGCCGGCGCTTTCGCGGAGCATCTCCGGCCTGGAGGCGGATCTCGGTGTCCAGCTCTTCAGCCGAACCCGTCAGGGCGTCGAGCCGACCGCCTTCGGCGAGCGGCTGCTCTCGCGGGGCGGGAAGCTGCTCACGGATTGCGCCGAGCTCGAGCGTGAACTGGCGCTGATGCAGGGACTGGAACTCGGCGTGCTGCGGCTGGGCGCCGGCCCTTACGCGGCCGACATGTGCGTCGGCCCGGCCCTGGGGCGCTTGACCTCGCGGCACCCGCGGCTGCGCATCGAGCTGAACACCGGCGACTGGCGGTGGATCCTGGAAGAGATCCTGCTGCGGCGGCTCGACCTGGCGGTCGTCGAACTGAGCGTGGCGGAACAGGACCCGCGGCTGCACACCGAGGCGCTGCCGCGGCACAGCGCCGTGTTCTATTGCCGGGCCGGGCATCCACTGCTGCGGGAAGCCGCGCCGACCATCGAACAGGTGTTCGCCTTTCCGTTCGTGTGCACCAAGCTGCCGGCGCGCGCCGCCCAGCTCTTCTACCGCCTGGCGAAGACCGGGGTGATCGACCCGGACACCGGCGATTATCTTCCGCCGATCAAGGTGGACACGATCGCGCTGGCGAAGGCCATCGTCCTGAAGAGCGATGCGATCGCCCTGGCGCCGCTCGGGCTGATCGCCGGGGAAGTCGAGTCCGGCGAACTCGTGGCGTTGCCCTTCGAAGAAGCCTGGCTGCACACCCGGTACGGCTTCGTGCATCTCAAGGATCGCGCCCTGTCGCCTGCCTGTCATGCCTTCGTCGCCGAGGCGCGGGCCGTGGAGGCGGAACGGGCCGAGGCGGAGCGGCGCATCTCCGCGCGGGCCGCGTGAGCGTGCCGGCCGGTCCGTCGCCGGCTCACGCCTGAAACGCGCCGTGGGACCGGTCGCGTCGGGGCGGGGGGCGTCATGACGCAATGGATCGTCGCCGCGCTGCCCCTGCTCGTCGTGCTCGTCATGACGATCGTGGGCATGGACCTGCGCGCCGCCGACTTCCTGCGCGTGCGCCGGCATCCGGTCCTGGTGCCGGCGATCGTCATCGGCCAGTGGGTCGCGTTGACCCTCGTGGCCGGCCTGGTCGGCAGGTTGCTCGACATGCCCCAGGCGGTGGCCGGCGGTGCGCTGCTGGTGGCGGCGGCGCCGGTCGCCACCCTGTCGAACTACTACACCCAGCTCGCCCGCGGGCATCTGGCGCTGGCGGTCACGGTGACCGCGGTATCGAATGCGCTCGCGCCTCTGGCGACTCCGCTGGTCGCGGCGATCGGCTTCGGCCTGTTCCTGGAGGAGTCGGCCGCCTTCGCGCTGCCGCTCGCCACGGTCGCGCGCCAGGCCGCAGCCGGGCTGCTGCTGCCGCTGCTGGCCGGGATGCTGATCCGCCACCGCGCGCCGGCGTGGACCACGCGCTGGCGCGCAAGACTCCAGGTTCTCAGCCTGCTCGCGATCGCCGTGGTCTTCGTGGCCGTGGTCGCCGACCAGTTCGAGGCGATCCGGGACCGGTTCGCGATCTACCTCGGCGCATCGGCCGCCTTCACGGCGGCGATGCTGGCGACCGGGCTCCTGGTTGCCCGCCTGGCCGTGCGTTCCGCGGAAGACCGCAGGGCGCTGGTCTGGGGATTTCCCGCGCGCAACTTCGCCGTCGCCACGCTGATCGCCACCGCGGCGGTCGGCCAGGCGCAGATGCTGTCCTTCGCCGCCGTCCTCTTCGCCACCCAGATCGCGGTGCTCGTCCCGCTGGGCTGGCGGCTCGGCCGCCGGAGCGGCGAACGGCGGGCCGCCTGATCTGGCCCCGGCCGGACCGCCGCCGCGGCGGACCGAGGCGCTACTTCGCTACCTCCTCGCGCGCCTTGCGCCGCTCCGCCTCCTGGGCCTCAATCAGCTTGTAGGTGGTGTAGTACTTGTAGATGTTCGACACGTAAGTCACGGTCTCGCCGCCGATCTTTTCTGCGGCGACCAACTCCACGT
>DATMWM010000197.1:0-2663 GCA_035562535.1 Rhodocyclaceae bacterium
GCTGAGATTGATGTGCATGAGACGTTCCCCTTGGCCCGAAAGCCGTGGATGTTACCGCCTCCGCAGTTCGCGCCCCGTCTGCACCAGGGCGCCGGCGCCGCGTTGCCGCAAGACCATGTCCGGATTAAACTTAGTCTGGTCTAGTCCACGCACGGTTTCCATCCGATGACCGCGGTCAATATCCACGAAGCCAAGACCCATCTGTCGCGCCTGGTGGACCAGGCGGTGGCCGGGGAGGAGGTGATCATCTCCAAGTCCGGCCGTCCGCTTGTGAAGCTCGTTCCGGTCACCGGCACAGCGGGACGACGGCTCGGGCTTCTGGCGGGCAGGATACGCGTGCCGGACGACTTCAATGCCCCGCTGCCGCCGGAGGTGTTGTCCCGGTTCGAGGGCGGTGGCTGATGCGCCTGCTGCTTGACACGCATGTGCTGCTTTGGGCGCTGGCCGACCCGGACCGATTGCCCGCGGCAGCCCGTGCGCTGATCGAGGACGCGGAGAACGAGGTCTTCTTCTCCGCGGCCAGTCTCTGGGAGATCGCGATCAAGAGCACGCTCGGCCGCGCCGACTTCGTCGCGGACGCCGAAGAGGTGCTGGCAGCCATGCCCGAAGCGGGCTTCGCCGAGCTGCCCGTGCGCGCCCGGCATGCGGCCGAGGTATCCAGGCTGCCGCAGATCCACAGGGATCCCTTCGACCGGATGCTGATCGCCCAGGCCCGGGCCGAGCCCATGGTGCTGCTGACGAACGACGCCCTGCTCGCCGGTTATCCGGCCGCAGTGCGACTGCTGGACACCTGAACCGGGCCCCCGGCCCGGAACACGAATTCACCCCTAGCGAGAACTTCCTCCAATGACCGACGAGCAAAAAGCCACGCCGAACGTGGACGAAAACCAGCTGATCGCCGAACGCCGCGCCAAGCTGGCCGAGTGGCGCAGGACCGGCCGCGCCTATCCGAACGACTTCCTGCGCGAGAACACCTGCGGCAAGCTGGACGAGGTCTACGGCGAGAAGCCCCGCGAGGAACTGGAGGCCGCGCCGGTGCAGGTCAAGGTGGCCGGGCGGATGATGCTCAAGCGGGTGATGGGCAAGGCGAGCTTCGCCACCCTCCAGGACCTCTCGGGGCGAATCCAGATCTACGTCACCAACGACGGCACCGGCGCCGAGGCGCACGCCGAATTCAAGCGCTGGGACATCGGCGACATCCTCGGCGTGGTCGGCACGCTGTTCAGGACCAAGACCGGCGAGCTGACGGTGAATTGCGGCGAGGTGCGGCTGCTGTCCAAGGCGCTGCGGCCGCTGCCGGAGAAGTTCCACGGGCTGACCGACACCGAGCAGAAGTACCGCGCGCGCTACCTGGACCTGATCACCAACGAGGCCAGCCGCTTCACCTTCGTGGCGCGCAGCCGCATCGTCCAGGCGATCCGCCAGTACATGACCGGCCACGGTTTCCTGGAGGTGGAAACGCCGATGATGCACCCGATCCCGGGCGGCGCCGCGGCCAAGCCGTTCCAGACCCACCACAACGCGCTGGACATGGATCTCTACCTGCGCATCGCGCCG
The DNA here is from genome assembly GCA_035562535.1 of Rhodocyclaceae bacterium. Taxonomy (GTDB): domain Bacteria; phylum Pseudomonadota; class Gammaproteobacteria; order Burkholderiales; family Rhodocyclaceae; genus DATMWM01. The sequence goes on from DATMWM010000197.1 coordinate 1,558, forward strand.
GAGCTGTATCTCAAGCGGCTGGTGGTCGGCGGCTTCGAGAAGGTGTTCGAGATCAACCGCAACTTCCGCAACGAGGGCATCTCGACCCGGCACAACCCCGAATTCACCATGATGGAGTTCTACGAGGCCTACACCGACTACCGCCTGCTGATGAACTTCACCGAGGGGCTGCTGCGCCACACCGCCGAACAGGCGCTCGGCCAGTTGGTGTTCCAGTACCAGGGCCGCACGCTCGACCTGTCCAAGCCTTTCGCCCGCATGACCGTGGTCGAGGCGCTGCGCAAGTACCACCCCGGCTTCAGCGCCGAGCACCTGCAGGACGAGCAGTGGCTGCGAATCAAGCTCAAGGACCTGGGCATCGAGCCGCACAGGCACGCCGGCCTGGGCTCGCTGCAGCTCACGCTGTTCGAGGAGACCACCGAGTCCGAACTGTTCGAGCCGACCTTCATCATCGACTATCCGGCCGAGGTCTCGCCGCTGGCGCGCCGCTCCGACGCCAACCCGGAGATCACAGAGCGCTTCGAGCTCTACATCGCCGGCCGCGAGATCGCCAACGGCTTCTCCGAGCTGAACGACCCGGAGGACCAGGCCGCGCGCTTCGAGGACCAGGCCAAGGCCAAGGCCGCCGGCGACGAGGAGGCGATGTTCTACGATGCCGACTACATCCGCGCCCTGGAGTTCGGCCTGCCGCCCACCGGCGGCTGCGGCATCGGCGTAGACCGCCTGGTCATGCTGCTCACCGACTCGCCCTCGATCCGCGACGTGATTTTGTTCCCGCATATGAGGCCGGAATAGGATTGCGGATCGAGGATCGAGGATTGAGTCGGATGCATGGCGCGGCAAAGCCGCGCGAAATGTCTGCTCGATCCTAAGTCCTCGATCCTCGATCCTGATGCTCACGCCCGCCCGCCTCGCCTTCGACGCCGCGGGCACCCCGTACTCCGAGCAGTTCGGCGACGTCTACCACTCTGCCGACGGCGGGCTGGAGCAGGCGCGGCACGTGTTCCTCGGCGGCAACGGCCTGCCCGCGCGCTGGCGCGGCCGGCGTTCCTTCGTCGTGCTCGAGACCGGCTTCGGATTCGGGCTGAACTTCCTCGCCACCTGGC
>DATMWM010000198.1:0-2797 GCA_035562535.1 Rhodocyclaceae bacterium
GGCGCAGGCCGAATCCCCGGTGGAGCAGTTCGCGCCGCAGGGCGAGGCGAAGCAGGTGCGCCAGGTCACCGCCCGGTTCGCCGAGCCGATGGTGCCGCTGGGCGACCCGCGGAAGCTGGATCCCTTCGACATCGACTGCCCCGCAGGCGGCAGCGGCCGCTGGGTGGACGCGCGCAACTGGGCCTACGACTTCGACGAGGACCTGCCGGCCGGCCTGTCCTGCCGCTTCGTGCTCAGGAAGGGGCTCGCCACGCTGGCCGGGGATCCGGTTGCGCCCGGGCAGCGCTTCGCCTTCTCCACCGGCGGCCCGGCGATCCTGCAGAGCCTGCCCTACGACGGCGACCAGTCGATCGACGAGAACCAGGCCTTCCTGCTCGGGCTGGACGCGCCGGCCCGGCGCGCCTCGGTCGAACGCGGCGCCTATTGTGCGGTCGAGGGCATCGGCGAGCGCATCCCGGTGAAGCTGATCGAGGGCGAGCAGAGGCGCAGGATCCTTGAAAACCACCGGCAGTTCGTCGAGGAGGTGGCGCGGGCCAGCCCCGCCGCCCGCCATCCCGCGGCTGACGCCTCCGCGGCCGGGGAGCGCCGGCGCATCCAGTGGCTGAAGGACTCGCCCGACTCGCCGCTGCTGGTGCTGCAATGCGCGCGCACCCTGCCGGCCGCGGCCAGGCTGCGCCTGGTGTGGGGCCAGGGCATCGAATCCGCCTCCGGCATCCCGAGCGCCCAGGATCAGGCGCTGGGATTCCAGGTCCGCCCGGCCTTCCAGGCCAGCTTCGAATGCGAGCGCGCGAACCGCAAGGCTGACTGCATTCCGCTGCTCGGCATGCGCCTGCGCTTCACCGCGCCGGTGGCCTTCCTCGAGGCGGCGAAGGTGCGCCTGGTCGGGGCGGACGGGCGGGTGTACAAGCCCGCGCTCGGCCGCAGCGAGGCGATCGAGGGCGCGGTCGAGTCGCTGAGCTTCGGCGGGCCGTTCCCCCCGAACTCCGCCTTGCGCCTGGAACTGCCGGCCGACCTGAAGGACGACGCGGGCAGGCCGCTGGCGAACGCCGGCCGGTTTCCGCTGGCGGTGCGCACCGACGACGATCCGCCGCTCGCCAAGTTCGCGGCGGGCTTCGGCATCGTCGAACGCGGCCCCGGCGCGGCGATTCCGGTGACGCTGCGCAACCTGGAACCCGAGGTGCGCGTCCGCCTGGCGAAGGCGGCGGGCGGGAATGCCGCCGGCGATGGTCCGGTGCCGGGCAGGCTGCAGCGGGTCCGGCAGGAGACCGAGATCCTGGACTGGCTGCGGCGGCTGCGCCGCGCTTCGGAAACCCGCAGCCGCTGGGACCGGGAGAAGGAGCGCGAAGTCGTGGAGCATCGCGCGGGCACGACTTCGGTCTTCGGCCCGAAGGACCGGACCGACGCCTTCTCCCTGCCGCTGTCCGCCAGGGGCAAGGCCTTCGATGTGGTGGGCATCCCGCTGCCCGGCCCCGGCTTCTACGTGGCGGAGATCGCCAGCCCGCGGCTGGGCGCGGCGCTGCTCGGCGAGCGCCGGCCGTTCTACACGCAGGCGGCGGCGCTGGTGACCAACCTGGCGGTCCACCTGAAGCTCGGGCGCGAATCCTCGCTGGTGTGGGTGAGCGCGCTGGATTCGGCCAGGCCGGTGCGCAGCGCCGAGGTGACCGTGCGCGACTGCGGCGGCAAGGTGCATTTCCGCGGGCGCACCGACGGCCAGGGCATCGCGCGCATCGAGCGCCCGCTGCCGCGCCGGCAGGCCTTGCCCCCGTGCCTCGGGACGCACGACAGGCAGTACTTCGTCAGCGCCCGCGCCGGCGACGACCTCGGTTTCGTCCTGTCCGACTGGAACGAGGGCATCGCGCCCTGGCGCTTCGGCGTGCCCGGCGCCAACTGGAGCGGCCCCTACGTGGCGCACGCGGTGTTCGACCGCACCCTGCTGCGGGCGGGCGAGACGGTGCACATGAAGCTCTTCCTTCGCCGGCAGACGGCTTCCGGATTCACCGTGCCGCCAGCCGGGCAGCTCGGCGAGAAGATCCTGATCCGGCATGCCGGCAGCGGGCAGGAGAGCGAACTCGCGGTGAGCTGGGACGCGCACGGCCGCGCCGAGGCGGACTGGACCATCCCCAGGGATGCGAAGCAGGGCAGTTACGAGGTGCTGGTCCGCGACCGCCTGGAGGTTGCGGCGCGCGGCCGGCGCGCTGCGGAGCAGGCGCGGCCGGCCGGGAGCTTCCGCGTGGAGTCCTTCCGCGTGCCGACCATGAAGGCGGTGCTCAAGGGGCCGGACCGGCCGCTGATCGACGCGGACGCGGTGCCGATCGACATCCAGCTCGGCTACCTCTCCGGCGGACCGGCGGCGGATGCCCCGGTCAGGCTGCGCACCCAGCCGCAGCCCAAGACCGTCCGTTTCGCCGACTACGAGGCGTTCGTCTTCGCCAACGGCGACGTCCAGGAGGGGCCGCAGTCCGCTCGCCAGTCCGCCTGGGGCGAAGAAGAGGACGCAGAAGAAGGCACTGAAGCCGCGGGAGAAGGCGGGGCGCTGGCCGTGGGCACGCGCAGCCTGCGGCTGGACAAGGCCGGCGCCGCTCGGCCGGTGATCAGCGGCATGCCCAGGGCGGACCGGCCGATGGATCTGGCGGTGGAGCTGGAATATCGGGACGCGAACGGGGAGACCGCCACCAGCGCCACCCGCCTCGGCCTGTGGCCGGCCGGAATCGTCGTCGGCATCAAGCCGGACTCCTGGGTGGCCACGCCGGAGAACCTGCGCTTCCAGATCCTCGCGCTCGACCTCGCCGGCAAGCCC
>DATMWM010000199.1:0-20111 GCA_035562535.1 Rhodocyclaceae bacterium
GCCGTGCAGAAGGCGATGGAGAAGAACCAGCGCCGGGGCCGGACCGTGGCGGGCGGCTCGACGATCTCCCAGCAACTGGCGAAGAACCTCTTCCTCTCGCCCTCCAAGACACCCTGGCGCAAGGGCCAGGAAGCGGTGATCACCCTGATGCTGGAAACGGTGATGGACAAGCGGCGCATCCTGGAGATCTACCTGAACGTGGTCGAATGGGGCAACGGCGTGTTCGGCGCCGAGGCGGCGGCGCGCCACTATTTCAGCATCCCGGCGGCCCAGCTTTCGGCGGCCCAGGCGGCGCACCTCGCCGTGATGCTGCCCAACCCGCGCAAGTACGAGAAGAGCTATTCCGCCCGCCTGCAGGCCCACGCCGAGCGAATCCAGGGCCGGATGCGCGGCTCCGAGGTTCCTTAGCCCGCGTCCATCCGCCGCACGAAGCGTGACAATCGCCCGGTTGCAATATTAGATAGTTCTGATATACTGTTGGACAGTTGGGCTCCTGTCGAGACCCGGACCCTCCTCCGGGTTTCAACAAGAAGGCCGTCGCGGACTGTTCGCCTCACCGTGATCGGCCTATCCTAGTCTGCAGCCGGGGCGAAAAATGCGGGAAACCCTCCTCCCCCGCAAGGCCGTGCCCCGGCTGCAGCATTTTTTTCCGAAGGAGCAGATCCATGCAGAACCGTTACGGTTTCGGGAAAGTCGTGAACCTGCCGTTCGACGAGGCGCTCGCCCGGGTCACGGCGGAATTGCAGAAGGAAGGCTTCGGCGTGCTCACCGATATCGACGTCGCCGCCACGCTGAAGAAGAAGCTCGACAAGGACATGCCGCCCTACAGGATCCTCGGCGCCTGCAATCCGCCGCTGGCGCACCGCGCCATCACCGCGGAACCGACGATCGGCCTGTTGCTGCCCTGCAACGTGGTGGTCCGCCAGGACGACGCCGGCCTGGTCAACGTCGAATTCATGGACCCGATCGGCGTGCTCGCCCTGGTCGGGCAGGCCGAGGTCGAACCCCTGGCGAAGGAAGTGCGCCAGCGTCTGGACCGGGTCATCCAGCAGCTTCCCTGATCTACCGCTTTGCCCCGTGACACGGGGGCCGGTTCGGCCAACGCGTCACGGTTCGCCGGTTTTCCGGCTGGCCTGGCCCGGGCCCAGGCCGTAGAATTCCGCCTTTTGCCGATTACGGACGCGCGCGTTTCCCGAACATGGCCGAGGCGGAAGAGCTCCAGCATCAGGAGGACGTCCAGCACCGTCTGCGCGAGGTGCAGGCGCTGCTCGCCCGCCATCGGCTGGTCGAGGACCTGGTGCATCGCCAGGAGATGCCGCGCCACGACCTGGTGGAGACCCTGGTACATCGCCAGCACCTCGCCGAGCTGCAGCACAAGCTCGACGCGATGCACCCGGCGGACATCGCCTACATCCTCGAAGCGCTGCCCCTGGACGAGCGCCTGTTCGTCTGGGACCTGGTCAAGGCGGAGCGCGACGGCGAGATCCTGCTTGAGGTCTCCGATGCGGTGCGCGAGACGCTCATCGAGGCGATGGAGACGAAGGAGCTGGTCGCCGCCGCCGAGCAGCTCGACACCGACGAACTCGCCGACCTCGCCCCCGACCTCCCGCAGGAGGTCATGCAGGATGTCTACCTGTCGCTGGACCACGAGGAACGGGAGCAGCTGCGCTCGGCCATGTCCTACCCGGAGGACGCCGTCGGCGCGCTCATGGACTTCGACATGGTCACGGTGCGCGAGGACGTCAGCCTCGAGGTGGTCCTGCGCTACCTGAGACTGTTCGACGAACTGCCCGACCATACCGACCTGCTGTTCGTGGTGGACCGGCAGGAGCACCTGCAGGGCGTGCTGCCGCTGGGCCGCATGCTGGTCTCCGACCCGGAAGCCACGGTGGGCTCGATCATGCTCACCGACATGCTCCTGCTGCACCCCGACGACAAGGCCGACTCCGCCGCCCAGGCCTTCGAGCGCTACGACCTGGTCTCCGCCCCTGTGGTGGACCTGCACAACCAGCTCATCGGCCGGCTGACTGTGGCCGCGGTGGTGGATTTCATCCGCGAGACCACCGAGTCCGAGCGCCTGTCCCAGGCCGGCCTGCGCGAGGAGGAGGACATCTTCGCCCCGATCCTCGACTCGGTGCGCAACCGCTGGGCCTGGCTGGCGATCAACCTGGTCACTGCTTTCATCGCCTCGCGGGTGATCGGCGCCTTCGAGGGCTCGATCGAGAAGCTGGTGGCGCTCGCCGCGCTGATGCCCATCGTGGCCGGCATCGGGGGCAACTCGGGTAACCAGACGATCACCATGATCGTGCGCGCGCTGGCTATGGGCCAGGTGCAGCCGGAGAGCTCGCGCAAGCTGCTGGTCAAGGAACTGGGCGTGGCCCTGTTCAACGGCCTGGTTTGGGGTGGGCTCCTGGGAGTGATCTCCTGGTGGCTCTACAAGAGCGTCGCACTTGGGCTGGTGATGACGAGCGCCATGACGCTCAACCTGCTGCTCGCCGCCACCGTCGGCGTGCTGGTGCCCCTGACCAGGCAGCGTCTGGGGCGCGATCCGGCGGTGGGATCGAGCGTGATGATCACCGCCGTGACCGATTCCGGCGGCTTCTTCATCTTCCTCGGCCTGGCCACGCTGTTCCTGATGTGATCGCGGCCGCCGCGCTCAGTCCCCGGTCGCGGCGAACACCCGGGCGGCCGCGGCGATCGTTTCGTCGATGTCGGCTTCGCTGTGCGCCGCCGAGACGAAGCCCGCCTCGAAAGCCGACGGCGCCAGATACACGCCGTGCACCAGCATGGCGTGGAAGAAGCGGTTGAACGCCTCGCGGTCGCATTCCATGACTTCGGCGTAGGTGTGCGGCACCCGCGCGCGGAAATACAGGCCGAACATGCCGCCCACCGCCTGGGCGCTGAAGGGGATGCCCTGCTCGCCGGCCGCCGCCGCAAGTCCGTCGGTCAGACGCCGCGTCATCGTGCCGAGCCGGTCGTAGAAGCCGGGCGCCTGGATGGCCTTCAGGGTCGCCAACCCGGCGGCCATCGCCACCGGATTGCCGGAAAGGGTGCCGGCCTGATAGACCGGCCCGAGCGGCGCGATCTTCTCCATGATCTCGCGGCGCCCGCCGAAGGCCCCGACCGGCATGCCGCCGCCAATCACCTTGCCCAGGGTGGTCAGATCCGGCGTGATGCCGTAGAGCTGCTGGGCGCCGCCGAGCGCGACCCGGAAGCCGGTCATCACCTCGTCGAAGATCAGCACCGCGCCGTGCCGGGTGCACAACTCGCGCATGGCGCGCAGGAACTCGGGCTTGGGCGCGATCAGGTTCATGTTGCCGACCACCGGCTCGACGATCACCGCGGCGATCCGCCTGCCGGCCTGGCCGAACGTGTCCTCCAACTGCTGCACGTCGTTGTAGTCGAGCACCAGCGTGTGCCGGGCGAAGTCCTCCGGTACGCCGCCCGAGCTTGGGTTGCCGAAGGTCAGCGCGCCGGAACCCGCCTTTACCAGCAGGCTGTCCGCGTGGCCGTGATAGCAGCCCTCGAACTTCACGATCGCGTCGCGACCGGTGTAGCCGCGCGCCAGCCGGATCGCGCTCATGGTCGCCTCGGTGCCGGAACTGACCAGCCGCACCATCTCGATGCTCGGCACCAGGCGGATGATCTCCTCGGCCATCTCGATCTCGGCCTCGGTCGGCGCGCCGAAGGACAGCCCACGGGCGGCGGCTTCCTGCACGGCGCGCACCACTTCCGGGTGCGCGTGGCCCAGGATCAGCGGCCCCCACGAGCCGACGTAGTCGATATAGGACTTGCCATCCGCGTCGGCGACCCGCGCGCCGCGGCCGGAGGCGAAGAAGCGCGGCGTGCCGCCCACGGAGCGGAAGGCGCGCACGGGCGAGTTGACGCCGGCCGGAATCACCCGGCGGGCACGGTCGAAGAGGATGTCGTTGCGGCTGGTCATTGACTGCTTGCCTCCAAGAAAAGTCTGGCATAGGCGGCGGCCCGCGCCGCCACGTCTGGTGCGTCGAACAGATCGCTGATCACAGCGAGCAGGTCGGCGCCCGCCGCGATCACCTGCGGTGCATTGTCCAGGGTGATGCCGCCGATGGCTGCCACCGGGAGTCCGGTGCGGCACCGGGCTTGTCCGAGCAGCGCGAGCGGCGAGGGCGGCGCCAGCGGCTTGGTGGTCGAAGGGAAGACGCTGCCGAAGGCGACGTAGTCGGCGCCGGCCGCGGCCGCCGCGGATGCGCGCTCCAGGTCGGCGTAACAGGACACGCCGATCAGGGCGCCCGGACCGAGGATGGCCCGCGCGGTGGCCACGTCCACGTCGTCGCGCCCGAGATGCACGCCGTCCGCCCCGACTTCGGCGGCCAGCCTGGCATCATCGTTGATCACCAGGGGCACCCGCCAGTCACGGCACAACGTGGTCAACAGCCCGGCCTGCTCTCTCCGCAGGGCTGCGTCGCCGATCTTGCTACGGTACTGAATCAGGCATGCGCCGCCGGCCAGGGCGTCGCGGACCTTCGCGAGCAGGGAAGCCGCATCCCCGCAGTCCGGCGTGAGCGCATAGAGTCCGCGCGGGACGGATGCCGCACGCGGAATTCCCGCCGCGCTCATCGACCGCCCGGCCGGCCCGGGCCCGATGCCACCGTCACGCACCGAACCTCGCGCGCAGCGAACCGCGTCTGCGAAAAAGGGCATTTCGTTACGGCAGAATCGGGAATCTGGCAGGCATGTAGGTCCATGGCCGGTTGCCGGCGGCCTGCCGCAACGAGCAGGGCAAATACGGTAAGATGCCCCGGATTCTAACGCAAGTCACCCTGTTCCCTGCCCATGAGCTCTCCGGTCCAGGTCCCCTGCAAGACCTACATGTGCCTGATCTGCGGCTTCATCTACGACGAGGCCTCGGGGCTCCCCGACGAGGGAGTCCCTCCCGGCACCCGCTGGGAAGACATCCCGCCGAACTGGACCTGCCCCGACTGCGGGGCGCGCAAGGAAGACTTCGAACTGGTCGAGATCTGACCATCCGGACGGACTGCCCCGCACGCCTGCGCGCGGGGGCCGCGCCGATGGCAGCGCCATCCCGGTGACGATAGTATTTCGGGGTAAAGTACGCGGCTGACCGGCCGTAATGGCTGGGACCGTGGCGTCCACGCCAGGAGCTACCGTGGTTGATCCGCTGAATCTGAATGGCATCAAGGTGATGGTGATCGACGACAGCAACACCATTCGCCGCAGCGCCGAGATCTTCCTGTCGCAGGCAGGCTGCCAGGTCGTCCTCGCCGAGGATGGCTTCGACGCGCTGGCGAAGATCGCCGACCATGCTCCCGATCTCATCTTTGTCGACATCATGATGCCCCGGCTGGACGGCTACCAGACCTGCGCCCTGATCAAGAAGAACCCGAGGTTCGGCGCCACGCCGGTCATCATGCTCTCCAGCAAGGACGGGCTGTTCGACCGCGCGCGCGGCCGCATGGTGGGTTCCGACGAATACCTGACCAAGCCCTTCACCAAGGACAGCCTGCTCAAGGCCGTGGCCGCCCACGCCCAGCAGCGCGCGAACTAGGAGCGCGGACGCATGACCGCAATCAAGAGAGTTCTGGTGGTGGACGACTCGCCGACCGAACGCCTGGTGCTCAGCGAGATCCTTGCCAAGAGCGGATACACAGTGCTCACGGCGGAAAGCGGCGAGGAAGCCATCGCCAAGGCCCGCGCCGAAAAGCCGGACCTGATCCTGATGGACGTGGTGATGCCGGGCATGAACGGATACCAAGCGACCCGCACGCTCACGCGGGACGAAACGACCCGCAGCATCCCGATCATCATGTGCACCAGCAAGAACCAGGAGACCGACAGGATCTGGGGAATGCGGCAGGGCGCGCTCGATTATCTGACCAAGCCAATCGATCACGCGACCCTGCTCGCCAAGATCGGCGCCCTCGCCTAGGTCGCCTGCCATGGCGAGGCGGATCAGCTTGCGCGAATTTCAGCAGGGCCTCGTTGAGCGGCTGACCAGCGCCCAACGGGGAGAAACGCCCCGCGCGCTCCTCGGAATCCAGGCCGGCTCCGATCACTGGCTGCTGGAACTCGCCGACAGCGGCGAGATCGTCCCGCTGCCGCATATCACGCCGGTCCCGCTGACCCAGCCGTGGTTTCGCGGCCTGGCGAACATCCGCGGCACGCTCTACACCGTTGTCGACTTCTCGGCCTTCCAGGGCGCCGAGGCCACCCCGCTCAATTCCGAGGCAAGACTCGTACTGGCGAACAGCCGCTTCGGCTTCCTCAGTGCCTTGCTGGTGAACAAGGCGCTCGGCTTGCGCAGCCTGGACTCGCTGGAGCCGCGGCCGGGCACGCCTGAAGCACGCAAGTGGGAGGGCGAGCTGTATGCCGACAGCCAGGGCCGCGTCTGGAAGAAGCTGCTGATCCGCGAACTGTTTTCCGATCCGGGCTTTCTCGAGATCGGTGTCTGAGCGGGCGCGGAACGAACGAACCGGAGGAGGGATGGCACTCAAGTTACCGAACGTTGCCGGTTTTCTCGGCGGCAAACCCGCGTCCGCAGGAGATACGACGATCATGGATGCCGGAGACACCTCGCCCGCATCGGCCCGGCGCGGTGCGATCAAGCTGCCTCTTCTGGGGGCAAAGCCGGTGCGGCAGCAGTTCCAGATCCTTGGGATTCTGTTCCTGGTCCTGCTGCTGATCATCGGCGTGCTGGCCTGGCGCGAGAACCGGAGCGGAACCCACGCCACCGCCTATATCGCCGCGACCGGCCAGATGCGCATGCTGTCCCAGCGACTCGCCAAGTCGGCGCAGTTGTCCCTGCAGGGCGCGCCGGGCGCGTTCAAGGAACTGCGGGAAAGTCGGGATACGTTCGCCTCCCTGCTCGAACGCCTGATTCAGGGCGGCGAGATCGAAGGCATCTCGGTGCCGCCGAGTTCGGACCGCGTGCAGCCCAGCCTCCAGAGCTTGTCGCAGGAATGGGAAAGGACCGCAAAGAACGCCACCCTGCTCCTGGAGCAGGAGAAGAACCTCGTCGCGCTGGGCAGCGCGGTGACCCAGATCAATGCGCGGAACCCGCAACTGCTCGAACTGACCGAGCAGGTGGCGGCGCTGAAGCTCCAGGCGGGAAGCCCTGCGCGGGAGATCGTGGTCGCCAACCAACTGGTGATGCTAACTCAGCGCCTGGCGAAGAACGCCAATGCGCTGACCGCCGCAGTGGCGATCGACCCGGAGGTGACCTTCCTGCTGGGCAAGGACGTCAACATGTTCCGGGACAACCTTCAGGCCCTGGCCCGCGGCAGCGACACCATGCGCGTGGCCCCCGCGGGTGACGCCGAGACCCGCGACAAGCTGGCCGACCTGGAGAAGGTCTTCAGCCAGACCCGCGAGGCTGTGACCGGGATCCTCTCCAACCAGCAGCGACTGGTCCTGGCGAAGCAGGCCGGCACGCGGATCTTCGCCGACAGCGGCGCACTTCTGGACGCCACCGACAAGGTCGCCGCGGAATACGCGGCGGAAGTGTCCGGCCGCGGACTGGGTACCGTCCTGATCCTGATCTTCGCGGTGCTGGCGATCGGCACCCTGATCCTGCTGCTGCGCCTGTACAACGAAGAGGCGCGGCGCAATGCGACCGAATCCGAGCGGCAGCGCCAGACCGCGGAGGAGGACAAGAACCGCCAGCAGCAGGCCATCCTGCGCCTCATGAACGAGATGGGCGACCTCGCCGATGGCGATCTGACGGTGCGGGCCACCGTGACCGAGGACATCACCGGCGCGATCGCCGACTCCGTGAATTACACGGTCGAGGAACTCTCCGTGCTGGTCAAGCGTATCAACGAGGCGGCGAGCCGCGTGACCACGGCCACCGAATCGGCGCGCCGAACCTCCTCGGACCTGCTCGCCGCCACCGAGCGGCAGGCCCACGAGATCCAGGAGGCCGGCGCGTCCGCGCAGTCCATGGCCCAGCAGATGAACGAGGTTTCGCGGAGCGCCATCCAGTCCGCCCAGGTCGCACGCCAGTCGCTCACCGCGGCCGGGAAGGGAGCGGACGCCGTGGAGAACTCGATCAAGGGCATGAACGAGATCCGCGAGCAGATCCAGGACACGTCCAAGCGGATCAAGCGGCTGGGCGAGTCGTCCCAGGAGATCGGCGAGATCGTCGAGCTTATCTCGGACATCACCGAGCAGACCAACGTGCTCGCGCTGAACGCCGCCATCCAGGCCGCTTCGGCCGGCGAGGCCGGCAGAGGCTTCACCGTCGTAGCCGAGGAAGTGCAGCGGCTGGCCGAGCGCTCGGGCGAGGCCACCAAGCAGATCGCCGCCATCGTCAAGACGATTCAGACGGACACCCAGGATGCGGTCTCGGCCATGGAGCGCAGCACCCGCAACGTGGTGGAGGGCGCCAAGCTGTCCGACGCTGCGGGGCAGGCGCTGGCGGAGATCTCGACCGTTTCCAGCAATCTCGCCCAACTCATCGAACAGATCTCGGCCCAGACCGAAAAGCAGGCGGCGCAGGCGATCCGCGTGGCCGACACGATGAAGAGCATTCTCCGGGTGACCCAGCAGACCACCGCGGGCACCAAGGAAACGGCGGTATCCATCGGCCAGCTCGCCGAGCTGGCGGTCGAACTCAAGGGCTCGGTGTCGGGCTTCAAGGTCTGACCCACAAGCGAGGTTGGCTATGAGCGCGGTCATGGAACTCGATCTGGGTCCGCTGAGCTGGGTCAAGGGCGAAATCGACATCGCCCTCGGCCGCGCCGGCGAGGCGCTTGCCCTGTACGAAGCGAATCCCGGAGACACAGGACAGATCAAGTTCGCGCAGACGCATCTGCACCAGGCCCACGGCGCCCTGTCCATCGTCGGGCTGGACGGCGTCACGCACGTCTCGGAGGCGCTCGAAGGTCTGCTCAAGGACCTGGAGCTGGGGACCGTCGCGCCCGGCGGCGCGGTCGGCGGGCTGGCACAGCAGTGCTTCGAGGGACTGCGCCGCTACCTGGACGACGTGGTCAATGGCGAGCCGAATCAGCCGCTGCGCCTGCTGCCGCTCTACGAGCAGATCCAGCGCGCCCGCGGCAGGCAATGCGCGGCGAGCGATCTGTTCTTCCCTGATCTTACGCAACGGCCGCCGAAGCGCGGCAGCGACGCGGGAAGCACCGGCAGCGAGGCGGACATCGTGAGCCTGAAAGCCGCGCGCAGCCGGTTCGAGCGCGGGTTCCTGCAGTGGCTGCGTTCCACCGACGGCCAGGCCGGCCTGCCGGAAATGCGCGAAGCCGTCGCGGTCATGGAGCGCACGAACGCCGCGCCGACGACCCGCGCGTTCTGGTGGATCACGCTCGGATTCCTGGATGTGCTCGCCGCGCGCGGCGTAGCGGTGGACCTCACGGTCAAGAGAGTGTGCGCGCGCATCGACACCCAGATGCGCCGCTTCGTGGAGGGTAGCCGCACGGTCGCCGAGCGGCTGCTGCGCGACCTGCTCTACTACGTCGCCATCGCGCCGGACGGTTCCGCGCTGTCGAGGCAGATCAAGGAAACCTACCGGCTGGATGCGTTGATCCCGCACGCGGGCGCAACCGGTACGGCACCCCTGCAGCCGCTCTTGTCCGGCCTGAAGGAGACGCTCCAGCAGGCGAAGGATCACTGGAACCGCTTCTGCGCCGGTGCGGCAGTCGCGCTGCCCCAGTTCGACGAACAGGCGGAGGTATTCAGCCGCCGCATCGCCGAGCTTCAGCAGCCGGATCTGGCAAGTCTGGCCAAGGCGATCAGCGATACCGTGCGCTGGCTGCGCAAGGATCCGCTGCAGCAGACCGATACGGCCGCCATGGAGGTCGCCACCGCCCTGCTTCTGGCCGAGAACGCGATCGAGCAGTTCGAACGTCCGGACAGCGAGTTCCCGCGACAGGTCGCTACCGTCGAGGAACGCCTGGCGGCCCTGCGTCAGGGGCAGCCGCTCGCGCCGATGGAAGCCTCGCTGCTTGGCGAGATGTCCAGGCGGGCACAGGAAAAGCTGTTCATGGCCCAGGTGGCGCGCGAGATCCTGAACAACCTCGCGCAGATCGAGCAGACGCTGGACGCCTATTTCCGCGATCCGTCGCGCCGCGCCGAACTGGAGCAACTCGCCTCGCCACTGAAACAGGTCGACGGCGCGCTCACCATGCTCGGCCAGGAGCGCGCGGCCGAACTGTTGCGCGAATGCCAGGCGCGGGTTGCAGACTTCGCGAGCCGCGAGGAAACGCCGGCCCAGCAGGAGTTCGAAGACGTCGCGCACAAGCTCTCCGGCCTCGGCTTCTACATCGACGCGCTGCAGCATGGCCCGGCGGACCTGGACGCGATCCTGTACCCGGATCGCCCACGGGTTGCGCCCGCCCGCGGCGAACAGGTGGCGGAAACGGTCGAGCAGGATCTGGCGCAGAAGCGCGAGGAGGCGCAGACCCTGGCGGAGGCATTGAAGGAAAAACCGCAGGACGAATCTCTCAGGCGCGAACTCAAGGACACGTTCGAATCGATCCGCCAGGAAGCCACCCTGGTCGCGGACGCGCGGCTGGAGCATCAGGCGAAGGAAGCGCTCGCCGCACTCGCCGCCACCCCATCCGCCGCGTCATCGGCCCTGGTCCAGCAGACGGTCGCCGAGATCGCGCCCCCGCCGGCTGCGGCCACCGCACCGGTGGTCACGCCCGCCGACGACGCGGTCGACGGCGAGTTGCTCGCGATCTTCATCGAGGAGGCGCACGAAGTCCTGGGCAGCATTGCAACGCACCTGGAGGCCTCGCGGGGCGAGCCGCACAACCACGAACTGCTCACCACGATCCGGCGGGGGTTCCACACCCTCAAGGGCAGCGGCCGGATGGTCGGATTGAAGGATCTGGGCGAAGCAGCCTGGAGCTGCGAGCAGGTGATGAACCTCTGGCTGCGGCTGGAACAGGACGCCACCCCCGAGCTGCACCGATTCATCGGCGACGCCCACGCGCTGCTGGACACATGGGTAACCCAATTGGAGGGCGGCGGCGGAAGCCGCATGGACGCTTCGCCGCTGATCGCCCAGGCCGATGCGATCCGGGCGGCCGCAGAGGCGCCCGCCGCGCCGGAGCCTGCGCCCGCTCCGGTCGAGACAGCGGTCGAGGTCGTCGAGTTGGAGGAAGAACCGGTCGAGATGGAGGCCGCTCCGCCGGCCGAAGAGCAGGTCGTCATCGGCGGCCTGACGCTCTCGCCCGCCCTGCACCAGATGTTCCTCGGCGAGGCGCGACAGCATGTCGCCGTCCTGCGCCGCGAACTGGCGCGGATGCTGCTCAATCCGGCGCTTCGCCCGGACGAACAGACGCTGCGCGCGGCGCACACGCTCGCCGGCATCTCCGGAACCGTCGGGCTGACGCCGAGCCACGATCTCGCCCGCGCGCTCGAACATGCTCTGTCACGGCTGGCCCAGATGGACCAGGCGCCCAGCGCCGACCAGGCGGACCTGCTGAACCGCGCGGCGACCGCGCTGGAAGGCATGGTCGCCACGGTGGGCGACCTGCGGATGCCCTCTCCGGCCGCTGACCTGATCGAACGGCTGGACGCCGTGGCACCCGCCCCGGAGACGGCGGTCGCGGCGCCGGTTGGCAAGCCGGTAGCGGTGGCGGCCGAACCGCTACCCGCACCGGCCGCCCCCGAACCGGAGGCATTGGCGGCGCCGGCACCGGCTGCAACGCAAGCCGCCGAGGAGCGTCGCAAGCTCAGGTTGGCCGACGACATCGATCCGCAGCTCCTGCCGATATTCCTGGACGAAGCCGCCGACCTGATGCGGGAGATCGGCGTCGAGACGACCGGCTGGCGCGCCGCGCCTGAGCAGGCCGAAGCGGCGCGCGGACTCGCGCGGCTGCTCCACACCCTGAAGGGCAGCGCCCGCATGGCAGGGGCGATGGGACTCGGCGAACTGGTCCATAGCCTGGAGAATCGCGTCGAGTCCGCGGTTAAGGCCGGCGGGGCGACACCCGTGTTCTTCGAGGATCTCGACCAGTCCCTGGACCGGGCGAGCGTGCTGCTGGATCAGCTCCGCGGCCGGCCGACACAGGCCGTTGAAGCGCCCGCGCCTGCCGACGCGATCCCACCGGAGGCTGTGCCGGCAAAGTCCGCGGAAGAGGAAGAGCTGGCCGCCAGCCGCGCCACGCTGCGCGTGCGGGCCGACCTCGTCGACCGATTCGTGAACGAGGCCGGCGAGATCAGCATCGCGCGATCGAGGATCGACGGCGAATTGCGCACGGCACGCTCCTCGCTGCTGGATCTGACCGAGAACGTGATCCGCCTGCGCAATCAGCTGCGCGAACTGGAAATCCAGGCCGAGTCGCAGATGCAGTCCCGGCTCGCGCAGGCAGAGGTGATCCGGGCCGACTTCGACCCGCTGGAGATGGACCGCTACACCCGCCTGCAGGAACTCACCCGCCTGCTCGCGGAGAGCGTCAACGACGTCTCGACCGTCCAGCACACGCTGTTGCGCAATCTGGAGGGGGCGGAGTCCGCGCTCAATGCCCAGGGCCGCCTGACGCGCGAACTGCAGCAGTCGCTCATGCGCGTGCGCATGGTGCCCTTCGCCAGCCTGGCCGAGCGCCTGCACCGCACGGTGCGCCAGACCGCGAAGGAACTCGACCGCAAGGCGAACCTGGACATCCGCGGCGGGCAGATCGAACTGGATCGCAGCGTGCTGGAAAAGATAACCGGCCCGCTCGAGCACCTGCTGCGCAATGCGGTTAGCCACGGCATTGAGGCCCGCGAGCAGCGCATCGCCTGCAACAAGTCCGAGATCGGCGGGATCACGCTCTCGCTGAGCCAGGAAGGCAACGAAATCGCGATCGAGTTCGCGGACGACGGGCGCGGGCTGGACCTGGAGGCGATTCGCCAGCGCGCGCTGCAGGCCGGACTGATGTCCGCCGATGCGCGGGTCGAGGAGGCCCAGCTGGTGGACATGATCTTCCGGCCCGGCTTCAGCACCGCCACCGAGGTCTCCGCCATCGCGGGCCGCGGCGTCGGCATGGACGTGGTGCGAAGCACCATCCAGTCTCTCGGCGGGCGGGTCGAAGTCACCTCCGCGCCCGGTCAGGGAACGCGGTTCCGCATCTTCCTGCCGCAATCGCTGGTCGTCATGCAGGCCCTCCTGATCGGACTCGGCGGCCGCACCTATGCGATTCCGTCGGCCACGGTCGAGCAGGTCATGGAGATCAAGACCGATGCCCTGGACAGGATCCGGCAGGCAGGCGAAGTCGAGTGGCTAGGCAGGAAGTATCCGTTCCGCTACCTGGCCCGCCTGATCGGCGACACGGCCGGCCAGCCGCCGGCCGCCCGTTACAACTGGGTCATCCTGGCGAAGGGTGCCGGCAGCCGTGTCGCGATACAGGTCGACGAACTGCGCGGCAATCACGAAATCGTGATCAAGAAGACCGGCGCCCAGCTTGCCCGGGTCGTCGGCATCGCCGGCGCGACGGTGCTGGCGGACGGCGAGATCTCGCTGATCATCAACCCGACCGTGCTCTTCGGCCGCGAGTTGAAGGTCGCAGCCGCCCCGGCCGAACCGGCCGGCCCGGGTACCGTGGTGGAAGAGCGCAGGCCGGTGGTCATGGTAGTGGACGACTCGCTGACCGTGCGCAAGATCACCGGCCGGCTGCTGGAGCGCGAGGGGTTCCAGGTGGTGACTGCCAAGGACGGCGTCGACGCTCTCGAGCGGCTTACCGATCTGGTGCCCGACGTCATGCTGGTGGACATCGAGATGCCCCGCATGGACGGCTTCGATCTGACTCGAAACGTTCGCGGGGACGCGCGGCTCAAGGCGGTGCCGATCATCATGATCACGTCCCGGCTGGCGGACAAGCACCGCAACTATGCTGCAGAGATCGGCGTCAATCACTACCTGGGCAAGCCCTACCAGGAAGACGAACTGCTCGGCCTGATTCGCTCCTATACCGAATCGCGCGCGGCCGTGGCCTGATCTCTCAAGCCACCTCAGGCCGCAGGGCTCGATTTCGGTCAGCCCTGCGGCCGGGCACCCGGTTCGGGTAGGATACGACTCCGACAGCCCTGAACGCAGGTCGCCCCCACTCATGAACCCTGCAGATTTCAGACCGGCGCGCCGCCGGTTCCTCGTCCGGACGCTGCGTGCGGCGTCGGTGGCTGCCGCGCTGTTCGGCGGCATCGTCGCGACGGCGCACGCCGACGACCGCGACGAAGCGACGGCGGTGGCGAACGATATCCTCGGGATGCTGGACACGCAGGAATTCGAACGGGTTTGGGAAACCCACGCCAGCGCGTTCCTCAAGGGCAGGCTCGACAGGGATTCTTTCATCGCCAGCGTGGCGATCGGCCGCGCCAGCCTGGGCAAACGGATGTCGAGCAGCGTGACCGGAATCGACAGGTCCGAGAAGGACGCCGACACTGGATACGAGGGCGTGATCTACAAGGTGCGCATAGCCAGCACTTACGGTCAGGACCGCTATCTCGAACAGATCGTGCTGGTCAGGGAGGCCGACGGCCGGCTCCGCCTGGCCGGACTGTGGGGACGGCTCGCCCCGCAACCATAACCGCTCCGGCGGCGCCGGCGTCCCTCAACCCCCCGCACGCATCGCCGCCTTGTAGCGTTCCAGCGCGCGCTGCCGCGCGATTGCATGGTCGACGACCGGCCTCGGATAGTCGCGGCCTATGGTCAAGCCGGCAGCCGCCTGCTGCGCCGCAGTCATCAGCCAGGGCGCGTGGATTCGCCTGGAATCGCAGCCTGTCAGCTCGGGCACGTACCTGCGGATGAAACGTCCGTCGGGGTCGAACTTTTCCGACTGCGTGACCGGATTGAAGATGCGGAAATAGGGCTGTGCGTCGCATCCGGTCGAGGCGGCCCACTGCCATCCCCCGTTGTTCGAGGCCAGGTCGAAATCGTTCAGCCTGCTGGCGAAATACCGCTCCCCCAGCCTCCAGTCGAGGCCGAGGTCCTTGGCCAGGAACGACGCCGTCAGCATGCGGAGGCGGTTGTGCATGTAGCCGGTCCGGTTCAACTGGCGCATCGCCGCATCGACCAGCGGATAGCCGGTGCGGCCCTCGCACCAGGCGGCGAACAGTCCGGGATCGTCGTCCCATGCGATCCGGTCGAACTCGGGCTTGAACGCGCGCGAGACGACATCCGGCCGCAGCGCCAGGATCATCTGGTAGAACTCCCGCCAGATCAGCTCGTTCAGCCAGGTCTGCGCCCCCTCGCCGCCGCGGTGCACGGCGAAGGCGACCAGCTTGCGGATCGAGATCGTGCCGAAGCGCAGATGAACCGATAGGTAGGACGGTCCCTTGACCGCCGGATAATCCCGCTGGCGCCGGTAATCGTCGACGCGCCCGGCGAAGTCGGCGAAGAGCCTGTCCGCACCGGACATGCCGCACGGCAGCCTAAGCTCCCGCAGGTCGGTACGCTGGAACCCGATCTCCTCGAGCGAAGGCAGCGCCGGGACGCGCGGGTCCGCGGCGAGGCGCCCTGCAAGCGGCTCGACCTCGTGCGGCGCGACGCAGGACGGATCGAGCCGGCGCAGCCACGCATCGCGGTAGGGGGTGAACACCTTGTAAGGCTGTCCGGCGGCAGTGCGTATCTCGTCGCGCTCGAAGACGACCTGGTCCTTGAACAGGCGCAGTTCCGTGCCGCCCGCCGCGAGCCGCGCTCCGACGTCGGCGTCCCGCTGCACAGCGTCCGGCTCGTAGTCGCGGTTCGCGTATACCGCGGCCGCACCCAGCGTGGCAGCGAGGCGGGGCAGCAGGTCGCGCGCCCGGCCGTGCAGCACCGTGAGCGCGCCGCCGAGGTCGCGTAGCCGCGCGTCCAGTTCGCGCACGGATTCCCAGATGAACTCCACCCGCCGGTCGCGGCGGTCGGCGAGCGCATCCAGGATTTCAGTGTCGAAGACGAAGCAGCAATGGACGCGCCGATGCGTCCCGAGGGCTTGATGGAGCGCAGCGTGGTCTTCGGCGCGCAGATCGCGGCGAAACCAGACCAGCGCCGGGGAGTCGTCGTTCATCGCTGTCCGCAAGGCCGGCCGTTGGCCGCGTCACCGTGGCCGGTCGGCTAAAGGAGTAAGATTGTCGCCTCGACGGCCGGCGACTACAATGCCGGCGGACCCGACCCCGGACGATCGTGCAACAGGTCAATCTGACGAACCATTTCCTGATCGCCATGCCGAGCATGGTCGATCCCAATTTCGCCCGCACCCTGACCTACGTCTGCGAGCACAACGAGCAGGGCGCGCTTGGGGTCGTGGTCAACCGCCCGCTGGACATGACGCTGGCGCTGCTCTTCGACAGGATCAACCTGACGCTCGAAACGCCCGGGTTCGGCGCGATGCCGGTGTATTTTGGCGGGCCCGTGCAGACCGACCGGGGCTTCGTGCTGCACCGCCCACCCGGGCAGTGGCAGGCCACGCTGGCGGTCAACGGCGAGGTGGCGCTGACGAGTTCGCGGGACATCCTCGAGTCGGTCGGCAACTCGGGCGAACCCTCGGACATCCTGGTGACGCTGGGCTACGCGGGCTGGGCAGCCGGCCAGCTCGAGTGGGAGCTGTCCCAGAACGCGTGGCTGACTGTTGTCGCCGAACCGCAGATCATCTTCGACCTGCCCGCCGAGGAGCGCCTGCCTGCGGCGATGCATGCCCTCGGCGTGGATTTCGCCAGCCTGTCCGATACCGCGGGCCATGCCTGATCCCGCGGCAGCACGCGCATGACGGCGGCAGCCACCTGTGCGGAGCGCGACGCGCAATGCGGCGACCGGCCTGCGCCGGCAGGCACGGTCATGGCCTTCGACTTCGGTGCCCGGCGCATCGGCGTGGCCGTCGGCGAGACCCCGTCCCGGCAGGCCCATCCCCTGACCGTGATCCTGGCGGCCGACAAGGCCGCCCGCTACGCCGCCATTTCCGCGCTGATCGCCGAGTGGCGTCCCGCGCTTCTGGTGGTCGGGCTGCCGCTGGGCCCCCGGGGCGAGGAACACGAGACGGTGCGCCGCTGCCGGCGCTTCGCCGACGGCCTGCGCGGCCGCTACGGCCTGCCGGTCGAGTTCGTCGACGAGGCTTATTCGTCCGCGAGCGCCGACTCCGCGCTGCGCGAGTCGGGCCTCGACTGGCAGCGCCGGCGCAACCATGTCGACGCCGCGGCCGCCCAACTCATACTGCAGGACTACCTCGATGCAACTGCCCGACGCTGAAGACCTGCTCCACGTGCTGGTCGAGCAGATGCGGCCGCACGTCGACGAGTCGACCGCCCTGGTCGGCATACACACCGGCGGCGCCTGGCTCGCCGAGCACCTGCACGCGGCCCTGCGCCTGCGGCAGCCGCTGGGCATCATCGATCCCTCGTTCTATCGGGACGACTATGCGCGCCGGGGTCTGCATGCGCGTCCCCGGCCCTCGAACATCCCCTTCGAGGTGAAGGGCCGCCCGATCGTCATCGTCGACGACGTGCTCTACACCGGCAGGACGATCCGCGCGGCGCTGAACGAACTGTTCGACTACGGCCGGCCGGCCAGGGTGGACCTCGCCGTGCTGGTCGACCGCGGCGGGCGCGAGTTGCCGATCTGCGCCCGTTTCTGCGCGCGCGATCTCCCGCTCGACCCAGGCCGAAACCTGCAGCTCGAACGCGAAGGGTCCGGCCGGCTGACCTTGCGGCTGATCGAAGACAGGTCCGGCGATCCGACGCCATGAGCGCGAACCCGCAACTGAACCGGAACGGCGAACTCGCCCATCTGCTGACCATCGAGGGGCTGCCGCGGGAAGTCCTTGTGAGGATCCTGGACACCGCCGCGCCGTTCGCCGAGGTCTCCGAGCGCGAGGTGAAGAAGGTGCCGCTGCTGCGCGGCAAGTCGGTGTTCAACCTTTTCTTCGAGCCCTCCACGCGCACCCGCACGACCTTCGAGATCGCCGCCAAGCGTCTGTCTGCCGATGTCCTCAACCTGAACATCAGCACCTCGTCCCAGACCAAGGGCGAGTCGCTGCTGGACACCATCGACAACCTTTCGGCGATGCACGCCGACATGTTCGTCGTGCGGCATGCCTCCAGCGGCGCGGCGCATTTCATCGCCCAGCACGTCGCCCCGCACATCCACGTCATCAACGCCGGCGACGGACGGCACGCCCACCCGACCCAGGGCCTGCTGGACATGTACACCATCCGCCACTACAAGAAGGACTTCTCCGGCCTGACCGTGGCGGTGGTCGGCGACGTGCTCCATTCGCGGGTGGCACGCTCCCAGATTCACGCGCTGACGACGCTCGGCGTGCCCGAGCTGCGCGTGATCGCCCCGAAAACGCTGCTGCCCGCCCACGTGGAACGTATGGGCGTGCGGGTGTTCCACGACATGCGCGAGGGCCTGCGCGGGGTCGACGTGGTGATGATGCTGCGCCTGCAGAACGAGCGCATGCAGGGAGCATTGCTGCCCAGCCCGCAGGAGTACTTCAAGTTCTACGGCCTGACGCCGGAGAAGCTGGCGCTGGCCAAGCCCAGCGCGATCGTCATGCATCCGGGGCCGATGAATCGAGGGGTGGAGATCGACTCGGCGGTCGCCGACGGTCCGCACGCCGTGATCCTGCCTCAGGTCACCTTCGGCATCGCCGTGCGCATGGCGGTGATGAGCATGCTCGCCGGCGCATCGGCCTGAACCCATGAAGATACAGATCAGGAACGGCCGGCTGGTGGACCCGGCCCGCGAACTGGACCAGCAGGGCGACCTCTACGTCGCCGCCGGACACATCGTCGCCATAGGCAGCGCCCCGGACGGCTTCCACGCGAACCGGACCATCGACGCCGCGGGCATGGTGGTCTGCCCGGGGCTGGTGGACCTCTCGGCGCGCCTGCGCGAGCCGGGCTTCGAGTACCGCGCCACGCTCGAATCCGAGATGGAAGCCGCGGTCGCCGGCGGCGTCACCAGCCTGGCCTGTCCGCCCGACACCGACCCGCCGCTGGACGAGCCGGGGCTGGTCGAGATGCTCAGGTACCGCGCGCGCAACCTGAATCGCGCCCGGGTGCACCCGATCGGCGCGCTGACGGCGGGGCTGGCGGGCGAGCGGCTCACCGAGATGGGCGAGCTGCGCGACTCGGGCTGCGTCGCCTTCGGCCAGGCGAACCGCCCGATCCAGGACACCCAGGTGCTGCTGCGGGCGCTGCAATACGCAGCGACGTTCGACTACCCGGTCTGGCTCTTCGCCCAGGACCCGTACCTGGCGCGCGGCGGCGTGGCCCACGAGGGCGAAGTGGCCGGACGGCTCGGCCTGGAGGGGATTCCGGCGAGCGCGGAGACGGTGCGCGTGGCCACGCTGCTCCAGCTCGCCGCGTGCACCGAAGTGCGCCTGCACATCACCCGCGTGTCGACCGCCGCAGGCGTCGCCATGATCGAGGAGGCGCGCAGCCGTGGCGTGCGCGTGAGCTGCGACGTGAGCATCAATCACCTCCATCTGACCGAGATGGACATCGGCTACTTCAACCCGCACGCGAACCTGCAGCCGCCGCTGCGTACCCAGCGCGACCGCGACGCCCTGCGCAGCGCGCTTGCCGGCGGTCAGATCGATGCGCTCTGCTCAGATCACACGCCGGTAGACGACGACGCCAAGCAGGTGCCGTTCGCCGAGGCCGAGCCCGGCGCGACCGGCCTGGAACTGCTGCTCCCGCTCGCGCTGAAGTGGGGCGAGGAGATGGGGCTACCGTTGTCCGCGACGCTGGCGCGTGTCACCTGCTACCCGGCGCGCATCCTGGGTATCGCCGCCGGCACGCTGGCGGTCGGCGCCGCCGCGGACATCTGCATCTTCGATCCCCGCGCCGGCTTCCGCGTACAGAGGGAAAGCCTGCGCAGCCAGGGCAAGAACACGCCCTTCCTGGGACAGGAACTGACCGGCCGCGTCTGCTACACCCTGATCGACGGCCACGTCGCCTTCGAGCTCAGGAACTGAGGCCGGCGGCCGCGCGCAGCCGCGCCAGCGCTTCCGGCGAAGCGCCCACCACCCGCAGCAGCTTGCGCCGCGAGCCCGCGCCCGCGGCCAGTTCGACGCTGGCGCGCGGCACCTGCAGCCATTGCGCGACGAACTCCAGCAGACACGCGTTCGCCTTGCCGTCCACCGGCGGCGCGGCTAGCCGGATCTTCAGCGCGTCGCCGTGCAGGCCGACCACCG
>DATMWM010000200.1:0-11601 GCA_035562535.1 Rhodocyclaceae bacterium
CTCGACTGGAGTTTTTCGCCTGCCAACTGGCGGGAGGCCGGGGCCGCCCTGGTCGGCGCCATGGCGCGGGTGCCGGTCGGAACAGGGGTGGTGCTGCTGGCGGTGGCCGGCCTCTTCGGCTGGCACGGCCGCTGGAGGCGCAAGCTCGCGGCGCTCGCGCCGGCGGCGGTCAGCGTCGAACATTACCGGATCGCGCATACGCTGCAGGCGCTGCTCCTCACCCTGCTGCTGGCATTGCCGGGCGCCTTGCTGCTGCGCATGGCAGGGGACTTCATGGCGGCCGCGCCGGGCGTCTCGCCCTTCCCGCTGGCGGTGGCCGACGCGCTGGGCTTCGTCTCTGCGACCTATCTCGGTCTCTACGGATTTTCCTGGCTGTTCGACGCGCAGGGCGTGGCGGTCAAGCACTTCCGCTGGCCGGCCGAGGCCATGTCGCGGCTGCAAAAAGCGATTCGCCGGTTCATGCCGATCTACCTGCCGGTGGTCTTCGTGACCGTCATGAACGTTTCCCAGTACGCCGGCTTCCGCAATACCGAGAGCCTGGGCCGCATGGCCTTCCTCGTCGCCATGCTGCTGCTCGCTACGTTCCTGTGGCGGACCTTCCGGCGGAGCGGCCCGGTGATGGCGGAACTGCTGCCGCAGGGTTCCAGGCATTGGGCCGCCCGCCTGTACCCGCTCTGGTTCGGCGCCCTGGTGGCGAGCCCGCTGGCGTTGGCCCTGCTGTCCGCGGTCGGCTACTTCTTCGCCGCCACGGCGGTGTACTCGCTGCTCAAACGCACGCTGCTGGTGGTGCTGTCCGCGGTGGTGGTGTATGGCCTGGTCGCCCTGTGGGTGCTGATCCAGCGGGCGCGCCTTGCGCGGCGGCAGGCGGCCGAGGCTGCGCAGGGCGAACTCGCGGACGAGGGCGAGGAGGGCGCGGCGGTCTCCCGGCTCTCGGCGCTCGACATCGCCGCGATCGGCGACCGCAGCCGGCGGCTGCTCAACCTGGTCGCCACCGGCGTTCTGCTTGGCGGCCTGTGGCTGATCTGGCAGGACGCGCTGGTGTTCCTGAACGTGATCGGCGAGCTGAACCTGTGGTCCTACAGCGACACGGTCGACGGCCAGATCACCAGCCGCTCGGTCACGCTCGGCAGCTTGTTCCTCGCGCTGCTCGTGCTCTGGATCACCCTGGCCGTCAGCCGCAACGTCGGCTTCGTCATGGACATGGTGCTGCTGCAGCGCTTCGAACTGCAGAAGGACGCCACCTACGCGATCAAGACCGTATCGCGCTATGTGATCCTTGGCGTCGGCCTGGTGGCGGTGTCCAACATCCTGCACGTCGACTGGTCGAAGCTGCAGTGGCTGGTGGCAGCGCTCGGCGTGGGCCTGGGTTTCGGCCTGCAGGAGATCGTGGCGAACTTCGTTTCCGGCCTGATCGTGCTCGGCGAGCGGCCGATCCGCATCGGCGACGTGGTCACCGTCGGCGACATCTCGGGCACGGTGACGCGCATCCGCGCCCGCGCCACCGTGGTCACCGACTTCGACAACAAGGAGATCATGATCCCGAACAAGGCCTTCATCACCGAACGCGTGGTCAACTGGACCTTGTCCAGCCAGGTGACGCGGCTGCTCATTCCGGTCGGCGTCGCCTACGGAACCGACGTCGAGAAGGCGCGCAGCACCATGCTTGCCGCGGTGAAGCGTGTTCCGGAGGTACTCGAGGATCCGGCCCCCTCCGTGTTCTTCGTGCGCTTCGGCGAGAGCTCGCTCGACTTCGAGATCCGGGCGCATGTCGACGGCATCGACAAGCGCCTGCGCACGCAGCACGAGATCAACTTCGCCGTCGAGCGCGCCTTGTCGGCGGCCGGCATCGAGATCCCCTTCCCGCAGCGCGATCTGCACGTGCGGCTGCCGGAGGATCTGTCCCGGCTGGTGCCGCCCGCGCGCCCTTCCTGAGACGCGGCGGCCGGGCAGCCGCCGAGCCGCATATTTCTCGTCGGACAGGCGGTGCGACCCGGCGCGGGGTATGATCGCGCGACATCCCCCGACCTCCGGTCCCCCCCGACGGAGCCCCCGTCACCCGCCGTTCCCGGAGAGCCGATTGTCATTCCGCCTGCTGGTCGCACTTGCTTCGCTCGTCCTTTCCCACCACGCGCTCGCCATCTCGGTCAATCTGAATCCCGCGACCAGCCTGCGTTTCGCCTCGCTGGACGAGGGCCGCAGGGCGCTGGCGCAGGCGGACGAGTTTTCCGCGGCGCTCAGCCCGTTCGACCGCTCGGTGCGCAGGCGTTCGGCCGACGCGGTCAGCGAGGCCCAGTTCCTGGATTTCGCGTCGAACCAGGTGCTGCCCTGGACGGCCGCGGACGCCTCGGTCCTGCGCGACGTGCTGCGCCAGGTCGGCGCCCGGTTCTACGCCAAGCGGCTGCGCTTCCCGTCGCTGATCCTGATGGTCAAGACCTCCGGGCAGGAGGAGGGCAATGCGCCGTACACCCGGGGCAGTGCCATCGTGCTGCCTGCCGGCGTGCTCCGCGAATCCCGCGACACGCTGCACGAGATCCTGGTCCACGAGCTGTTCCACGTGCTCACCGACCACAATCCGGCGCTCAAGGATTCCCTGTACGAGGTGATCGGTTTCGGGCACTGCGGCAGCCTCAGGCTGCCCCCTGATCTGGAGGCCCGCCGGATCACCAATCCGGACTCGCCCAGCAGCCAGTACTGCACCAGCCTGGGCAGCAGTTCCTCGGGCGAGGTGGTCTTCCCGGTGCTGCTGTCCGAGGTCGAGCGCTACGATCCGCGGCAGCACAGGGAGTTGTTCCGCTACATCGGGCTCGACCTGCTGGTGGCGCACTGGCGCGACGGCGCCTGGCACCCGACCTATGCCAACGGCGAGCTGGCGCGGCTCAGCGGCGACCAGTTCTCGGCCTTCATGGCGCGCATCGGCCGCAACACCTCGACCAGCGCCCACCCGGAGGAGATCCTGGCGGACAACTTCGTCATGCTGGTCAATGGGGCACGCAAC
This sequence comes from Rhodocyclaceae bacterium, assembly GCA_035562535.1. Classification (GTDB taxonomy): domain Bacteria; phylum Pseudomonadota; class Gammaproteobacteria; order Burkholderiales; family Rhodocyclaceae; genus DATMWM01. The sequence goes on from DATMWM010000200.1 coordinate 2,996, forward strand.
CTGCCCTCGCCCTGGGTCGTCAGCGCGATAGACCGGGTCCTCGGATGGTCGCAGGACGCCGGCTGGCGCAGTACCCAGGCCGTGTTCGGGCGTTAGCCGGGTCGCTGTCTCCGGCTCGCCCGCTCCGGGCGAGCCGCATCCCACCGCGCGTCGTATGCACGGCGCGCCGCGCCGGGAACGCTCTTCCGTCGGAGGAATGGTCCGCAGAACCGCGGGGTGCGACGATCTGTCCAATGTGAATCGAAGGGGAGTTGCGTCTATATTGCATTTAGCCCGACCGTAGGCGCTGCGCCCGAAAGGAAGCAGCCCGAAAGACGCGGCGCGCTCCCACAACACATCGGAGGAGAGACGAACATGACCAGGTCGTTGTTTTCGAGCGCATTTCCCGGAATCAGGGCGGCGGTCGCCGCGGCAGCGCTTGGCATTGCCGGCGCGGCTCTCGCCGACACCGACGCGGACGCCGCCCTGGCGGAGGCCGCGAAGCTGCACCGCATCGGGCAGACGCAGGACGCCGTGAAGATCTGGCGCAACCTCGCCGCCGCCGGCCAGTCGGACGCCCGGTACAACCTGGGCGTGATCCATCAGCACGCCGACGGCGTGCCCCGGGACTACGCCGAGGCGATGAAGTGGTATACGCAGGCGGCCGCCCAGGGCGACGTGTACGCGCAGCGGGCGATCGGCGAGATGTACATGCGCGGCCTGGGCGTGGCGCGCAACGAGAAGGCCGGGATGCGCTGGATGATGCTGGACAAGATCGCCGCCCACCACGAACACGCGACCGTCGCCCAGCGCTGGCAGGGGCAGCTCGAACGCGCGATCCTGCAGGACGAGCAGCAGCGGCTCGAGCAGCTCTATTCGCAGTCGCTGGATTCCGGCGAGGCAGTGCTCGCCGACCTCAAGCGCCGGGCCGGGATGAGCGAAGAAAACGAAACGACACGCCTGGCACGCCTGCCCTGACCCGCGCACACGGTACGCTGGCGGCCGACAGCCGCCAGCCCCCTAAATCCTAAATCCTCGATCCTCGATCCTGCTCCCTATCCTCCCAGCTCCCCGATCAGGATCTCCTGGGCGCAGGAGCGCGCCCGCCTGGACGGGATGCGGCGGTAGGTGCCGGCCGAGTCCATCTGCCAGGACTGGCAGTTGTCGGCCAGGTAGGGCCTCAGGCCCTCGCGGATCACCCGCCTCTTGAGCCTCGGGTCGAGTATCGGGAAGGCGATCTCGATGCGGCGGAAGAAGTTGCGGTCCATCCAGTCGGCGCTGGCGAGATAGAGCCGCTCCGCGCCGTCGGCGTGGAAGTAGAAGATGCGCGAGTGCTCGAGGAAGCGGCCGACGATCGAGCGCACCCGGATGTTCTCCGACAGCCCAGGCACGCCGGGACGCAGCGTGCATACGCCGCGCACGATCAGGTCGATCTTCGCCCCGGCCGCCGAGGCCTCGTAGAGCGCCTCGATCACCTTCGGTTCGAGCAGGGCGTTCATCTTGGCGACGATCCGCGCCTTGCGCCCGGCCCGCGCGTTGTCGGCTTCCTGGCGGATCATCGCCACCACGTTCTCGTGCAGCGTGAAGGGCGCCTGCCAGATGTGGCGCAGCGCCGCCGCGTGGCCCAGCCCGGTGAGCTGCTTGAACACCTCGGAGACGTCGGCGCCGAAGGCCTCGTCGCAGGTGAGCAGGCCGAAGTCGGTGTAGTAGCGGGTGGTGCGCGGATGGTAGTTGCCGGTGCCCACATGCACGTAGCGGCGCAGCCCGTCCTCCTCGCGGCGCACGATCAGCATCATCTTGGCGTGGGTCTTGTAGCCGAACACGCCGTAGATCACGTGGGCCCCGGCGGTCTCCAGCCGGCCGGCGATGTTGATGTTCGCCTCCTCGTCGAAGCGGGCCATCAGTTCCACCACCACCGTGACTTCCTTGCCCTGCTGCGCCGCCCGCAGCAGGGTCTCCATCAGCACCGAATCGACGCCGGTGCGATAGACGGTCATCTTGATCGCGACCACCTGCGGGTCGTCCGCGGCCTGCTGCAGCAGGTCGATCACGGTCCCGAAGGACTGGAAGGGATGGTGCAGCAGGATGTCGGCCTTGCGCACCGCGGCGAAGATGTCGCGCTCCTTCTCCAGCGCCTTGGGCACGCTCGGCCGGAACGGGCGGAACTTCAGGTCCGGCCGGTCCACCCAGTCGGGCACCTGGATCAGGCGCACCATGTTGACCAGGCCGTGCACCCGGTAGAGGTCTTCGCGGCCCAGGCCGAACTGCTGGAGCAGGAAGTCGGCCATCGCCTCGGAGCAGTTGTCCGCCACCTCCAGCCGCACCGCGTCGCCGAAGTGGCGCTGCGGCAGTTCGCCCTGCAGCGCGATGCGCAGGTTCTTCACCTCTTCCTCGTCGACGAACAGGTCCGAGTTTCGGGTCACGCGGAACTGGTAGCAGCCGAGCACGTTCATGCCTGAGAACAGTTCGTCGACGTGGGCGTGCAGCACCGAGGACAGGAACACGAAGCCGTAGTCCAGGCCGGTCAGCGCCTTCGGCAGCCGGATCACCCGCGGCAGCGCGCGCGGCGCCTGGACGATGGCATAGCGCGAGCTGCGGCCGAAGGCGTCGCGGCCCTCCAGCTCGACGGCGAAGTTCAGGCTCTTGTTCAGCACCCGCGGGAAGGGGTGCGAGGGGTCGAGCCCGATCGGGGTGAGCACCGGCATCACCTCGCCGAAGAAGTGCTCGCGTATCCAGGCGCTCTGCGCCTCGTCCCACTTCGAGCGGCGCAGGAAGACGATGCCCTGCTCGGCGAGCGCCGGCAGGAGCACGTCGTTCCACAGGGCGTACTGCTCGGCCACCAGGCGGTGGGCCTCCTCGCTGACCTGGCGGAAGGTCTCTGGCGGCGGCCGGCGGTCGATCCCGCTGTGGGACGAGCCGAGCTTGATCTGCTCCTTGAGGCCGGCCACGCGGATCTCGAAGAACTCGTCGAGGTTGCTCGACACGATGCAGATGAAGCGCAGCCGCTCCAGCAACGGCACCGCCGGGTCGGCGGCCTGCGCCAGCACGCGCCGGTTGAAGGCGAGCGCGGCGAGTTCGCGGTTCAGAAAGTGGGCGGCTTGCAGGTCCTGGGGCTGTGAGAGATCCATGTCGGTCGGTTCGGTTCGGTCGCCGGGCGCAGCATGTGACGGCTTCATTTCAACAGCATGACACAGCATGCCGCACGCCTCAAGAACGGCCGCGCCCTGGGGTCCGGCCGGCTCCTTTCGTGGTGCTACAATGCGCGCCACCTCCGACCGGACTTCCGTTCCTGGCGCCGCATCATGAACTACGAGCTGATCGCCGCAGTCGACCTGGGTTCCAACAGTTTCCGGATGCAGATCGGCCGCGTCGTCGGCGACCAGATCTATCCCCTCGATTCGCTCAAGGAGTCGGTGCGGCTCGCCGCCGGCCTGACGCCGCAGAAGTTCCTGGACGGCCCGGGCCAGTTGCGGGCGCTGGACGCGCTGCGCCGCTTCGGCGAGCGCCTGCGCGGTTTCCACCCCGGCGCGGTGCGCGCGGTCGGCACCAACACGCTGCGCGTGGCGAAGAACGCCCCGGAGTTCCTGGCCGAGGGCGAGGCCGCGCTCGGCTTCCCGATCGAGGTGATCGGCGGCCGCGAGGAGGCGCGCCTGATCTACGTCGGCGTGGCGCACTCGCTGCCCAATCCGGCGACCCAGCAGATGGTGGTGGACATCGGCGGCGGCTCGACCGAGTTCATCATCGGCCGCAGCTTCGAGCCTATCGTGCTCGAGTCGCTGTACATGGGCTGCGTGTCCTACAGCCTGCGCTACTTTCCGAAGGGGCGCTTCGACAAGAAGGGCCTGAAGGAAGCCGAACTGGCGGCCCGGCGCGAGCTGCAGACCATCGTGCACCGGTTCGGCGAGGTGGGCTGGGAGGAGGCGGTGGGATCGAGCGGCACCGCCAAGGCGATCTGCGACATGATCGAGCTGAACGGCTACTCGGCCGGCGGCATCACCCGGGACGGGCTGGAGCAGCTCACCGCCCGGCTGCTGCGCGAGGGCGACCTGACCTCCGCCGATCTGCCCGGGCTGAGGCCGGACCGCGTGGCGGTGATGCCCGGCGGCATCGCGATCATGACGGCGGTATTCGAGGAGTTCGGCCTGGAACGCATGACCTTCTCGGAGGGCGCGCTGCGGCTGGGCGTGCTCTACGACCTGCTCGGCCGCTACCACCACCAGGACCTGCGCGATGCGACGGTGGCCAACTACATGCGCCGCTACGAGGTGGAGCGCGGCCAGGCCGAGCGGGTGGCGCAGACCGCGCTGGCGCTGCTGCAGCAGATCGGCGAAGGCCGCGACGACGAGGGCGAGGCGCGCTACCTGGGCTGGGCCGCGCGGCTGCACGAGATCGGCATCTCGGTGGCCCATTCGGGCTATCACAAGCACAGCGCCTACATCCTGGCCAACGCCGACATGCCCGGCTTTTCGCGCAAGGACCAGGGGCGGCTGTCGCGCATCGTGCTGGCCCATCGCGGGAAGCTGGAGCGCGTCCAGGCGATGGCGCCGGAGAGCCCTGACTGGCCGCTGGTTCTGTGCCTGCGGCTGGCGGTGCTGCTGCACCGGGCCCGCGACGACACCGACATGCCGCGACTGGACCTGCGGCGCACGGTCAGGGGCTACCTGCTCAGCGCCGATGCCGACTGGCTGGCCGCCTCGCCGCTCACCGCCAAGGCGCTAGAGGAGGAGACGCGGCACTGGGCCAGCGTCGGCAGGGAATTCCGCCTGCGGGCGAGCCGGGTGCTCGGCCGCACGGCGGCGCGCTGACCGGTTACGGGCTGCCGCCTCTTCTTCCGCCCATGCGCGGCGCATCCATCAGCATCGAGCGGGATGCCTCGCTGCAGCGGGCGAGGCTGGACGGAACCTGGACGCTCACCGGTCTGGCGCAGGCGCGCGAGCGCATCGAGCGCGAGCTCGCGGATCTGGCCCGCGAGCCGCAGACGGCCTGGGACCTGCGGCACGTCTCGGCGCTGGACTCGGTCGGGGCGATGATGCTCTGGCGCGCCTGGGGCAGGGCGCTGCCGCCGCGGCTCGAACTGCTGGAAGACCAGCGCGTCACCTTCGAGCGCATCGCGGCCTCGCAGACCGTGCGCCGGGCGCGCCCTGCGCCGGCTTCACCCGTGGAGTGGGTGATCCTGCTCGGGCAGATGGCGATCGGCGTCACGCGCCAACTGGTCGAGTTCGTCGACCTGGTCGGGCGGCTGGCGCTGGACGTCGCGCACCTGGCGCGCCATCCGGGCGACATGCCGTGGCGGGAGACCTCCGCCAATGTGCACAAGAGCGGCGTCAAGGCCATGCCGGTGACCGCGCTGGTCGGGTTCCTGATCGGCGTGGTGCTGTCCTACCTGTCCGCCCTGCAGCTGCGCAACGTCGGCGCGGACGTGTACATCGTCAATATCCTCGGCCTGGGCATCATCCGGGAGCTCGGTCCGGTGCTGGTGGCGGTGCTGGTGGCCGGGCGCTCCGGCTCGGCGATGACCGCCCAGATCGGCGTCATGCGGGTCACCGAGGAGATCGACGCGCTGGCGGTGATGGGCGTGTCGCGCACGCTGCGGCTGGTGCTGCCGAAGGTGCTGGCGCTGGCGCTGGCCATGCCGCTGCTGGTCCTGTGGATCAGTGCGGTGGCGCTGCTGGGCGGCATGTTCTCCGCGCAGGTCCAGCTGGATCTCAACTACGGCTTCTTCATCGAGCAGCTGCCCAGGGTGGTGCCGGTGGCCAACCTGTGGATCGGCCTGGCCAAGGGCTTCGTTTTCGGCATCATCGTGGCGCTGGTGGCGAGCCATTTCGGGCTGCGGGTGCGGCCGAACACCGAGAGCCTGTCGGCCAACACCACCGCCTCGGTGGTCACCTCGATCACCGCGGTGATCCTGGTCGACGCGATCTTCGCCGTGGCCACCCGGCACATCGGGGCGCCGTGAACCACTCGGTCGTCGTGGACGTGGCAGAGCTGGACACCCGCTTCGGCGAAGTCTGGGTGCTGCGCAATGTACACCTCGGGGTGGAGCGGGGCGAGGTCACCGCGCTGGTGGGCGGCTCCGGCAGCGGCAAGACCACGCTGCTGCGCCAGATCGTCGGCCTGCTGCGGCCCACCCGGGGCCAGGTGCGGGTTTTCGGGGAACCGCTGTTTTCCGGGAACGTGCAGCGGGACAAGGCGCTGCGGCGCCGCTTCGGCGTGCTGTTCCAGCAGGGGGCGCTGTTCTCGGCCTTGAACGTGTTCCAGAACGTGGCCTTCCCGCTGCGCGAACTCAAGCAGCTGGACGAGGACCTGATCCACGACCTGGTGATGTACAAGCTCGCCCAGGTGGAGCTGCTGCCGCGCCACGCCTGGCTGATGCCGGCGGAGCTTTCGGGCGGGATGGTCAAGCGGGTGGCGCTGGCGCGCGCGCTGGCGCTCGAGCCGGAACTGCTGCTGCTGGACGAACCGACCGCCGGGCTGGACCCGGACCGCTCCGAGGCCTTCGTGCGCCTGATCCGCACGCTGCGCCAGCAGCTCGGCCTGACCGTGCTGCTGGTGAGCCACGATCTGGACACGATCGCGGCGCTTGCCACCCGCGTTGCGGTGCTTGCCGAACAGCGTATACTCGCCCACGCCCCGCTCGCCGAGATTATGACGCTGGACAACCCGTTCATCCGCAGCTTCTTCTGCACCGAGCGCGCGCGGCGCGCCCTCGCGCGGGGCGCGGAGCCGGCCTGATGGAGAGCCGGGCGCATGCGCTGGCCGCAGGCGTGTTCGTTATCCTGTTCGGCTTGGCCGTGGCCTACGGCGCGTGGTGGCTTTCCGGCAAGCGCGAGGCCACCGCGGAGTACCTGCTGGTGAGCAGCCGCAGCATCGTCGGCCTGAACCCGCAGGCCCAGGTCCGCTACCGCGGGGTGCGCGCCGGCAAGGTTCAGGAGATCGGCATCGATCCACAGGACCGGCGCAACATCGTGGTCAGGATCACCCTGGGCGGGCGCTTCCCGGTGACCCGCAGCACCACGGCCCAGCTCAACTACCAGGGCGTCACCGGCCTGGCCTACGTGCAGCTCGACGACGACGGCTCGAGCAGCGAGCCGCTGACCGCTGCGGACGGGGAGTTGGCGCGCATTCCGCTCAAGGCCACCGGGATGGAGTCGCTCACCGAGAGCGCCGCCCAGGTCCTGGCGCAGGTTAAGGAGCTCGCGGCGCGGATCAACACGCTGGCCTCACCGGAGAACATCGGCCGGCTGAGCGCCACCCTGGCGAACCTGGAGAGCGCCTCGGCCGGCCTGGACCGCACGATGAAGCTCACGCCGGAGGTGGTGGCCGGGGTGAAGCAGGTGGTGAGCCCGGCGAACATCGAGCGCCTGAACCGGATCGTGGCGAACCTGGAGCAGACCAGCGGCCAGGCCGCGCCGCTGGTCGGCGAATTGCGGCAACTGGCGCAAAGCATGCAGGGCGCCGCGCGCCGGATCGAGGAGCTTTCGGGGACGGCCGGCGCGGAACTGGCAGGCGGCACGCTGCCGCGGGTCAACGATCTGATGCGCGACCTGTCCGGCGTCTCCCGCCAGCTCTCGGCCCTGTTGCGCGATCTCGACCGCGCGCCGCAGTCGCTGATCTTCGGGCGCGGCCCGGTTCAGCCCGGTCCGGGCGAACCCGGCTTCGCGTCCGCGCCGTGATGCGCGCCGGCCTCCGTACGCGCTTGCTGATGCCGCTGCTGGCGGTTCTGCTCGCCGGCTGCGTCGGAACCGGCAGGAGCCCGCCGCCGGTGGCGGTCTACGACCTCGGCCCGCCGGCGAACGCGCAGCCGGCCGCCATCGGCTACCCGGTGCGCAGCTTGGCAGTGGATGCGCCGTCCTGGCTGGAGAGCCCCGCGATGCACTACCGGCTGCTGTATGCGGATCCGGCGCGCCTGGCGAGCTACGGCGAAAGCCGCTGGGCGGCCCGCCCGGCGGAACTGCTCGAACAGACGCTGCGGCGCGCGGTCGGCGAGGGCGGGCAGGGGGCCGGCCCGGGCTGCCGGCTGGCGGTCGATCTGGACGAGTTCGTACAGTCCTTCCGGTCGCCGACCGAGAGCGAGGCGGTGATCGAACTGCGCGTGCGGCTGCTGCCGCCGCGCGGCGAGGGAACGCTCGCCGCCAAGCACTTCTCCATCGCCCGGCCGGCCTCGGCCGCGGACGCGCGTGCCGGCGTGGAGGCCTTCCGCGCCGCTGCGCAGGATCTGAGCACGGCGCTGCGCGACTGGCTCGCCACGCTTGACCGCGCGGAGCGGCAGGGCTTGAATATCGGCCGCATCTGTCGCGGCGGCTGAACATCGACCGGGGCCCGGCCGGGATCCCGCCGAGGCGAAGCAATCGGAGGAGGCGAACATGTCGGATCAGGGGAATCCCTACGCGCGCGGGCTGGGCCGCTGCCCGGCCAACTATGTCCCGCTGACCCCGCTCACCTTCCTGGACCGCTCGGCCAGCGTCTATCCGGAGCGCCCGTCGGCGATCCACGGCGCGCGCCGCTACACCTGGGCGGACACCTACCGGCGCAGCCGCAGGCTGGCCTCGGTGCTGAAGCAGCGAGGCATCGGGCAAGGCGACACGGTGGCGGTGATGCTGAACAACACGCCGGAGATGCTCGAATGC
>DATMWM010000201.1:0-3247 GCA_035562535.1 Rhodocyclaceae bacterium
GGCGATCGCCTACCGGCTCTCGCCCTGGACCTACCGGATTGCGCGGCGGATCGTGCGGCTGTCCTTTGTCGGCCTGCCGAACATCCTGGCCGGGCGCTTCGTCGTGCCGGAATTCATCCAGGACGCAGTCACGCCCGAGAACCTCGCGCAGGCGCTGGGCAACCTGGTGAGCGACAGGGTGACCTGCGCCCGCCTCTCGCGGCTGTTCGCCGACATGCACCGCATGCTGCGCCAGGACACGGCCGAGCGGGCCGCCGCCGCCATCCTGCCGTTGCTGCGCGAGGACCGGGCATGTCTGCTGCCCAGCGGCCAGGCGGCCTGATCTGCGGCGTCGACGAGGCCGGGCGCGGGCCGCTGGCCGGCCCGGTGTGTGCCGCCGCGGTGATCCTCGATCCGGACCAGCCCATCGCCGGCCTGGCCGACTCGAAGAAGCTCGGCGCGCGGCGGCGCGAGGAACTGGCGGACCTGATACGCGGCCGCTGCGCCGCCTGGTCCGTTGCCTGGGCTTCGGTCGAGGAGATCGATGCGCTGAACATCCTGCAGGCGAGCCTGCTGGCGATGCGCCGGGCGGTGGACGGGCTCGGCCTGCGCCCTGAACTGGCGCTGGTGGACGGCAACCGCTGCCCGGCGCTGGAGATTCCCGCGCGCGCCATCGTCGGCGGCGATGCCTCCGAGCCGGCAATCTCGGCCGCCTCGATCCTGGCCAAGGTGAGCCGCGACGCGCTGATGCTGGAACTGGACCGGCGCTGGCCGCAGTACGGGTTCGCCCGCCACAAGGGCTATCCGACCGCGGCGCATGTCGAGGCGCTGCGGCTCAATGGCGTGACACCGATGCACCGGCGCAGCTTCGCCCCGGTGCGCGAAATTCTGGAAGGAGGGAAGGGATGAACTGGACGGCGTTCTGGCTGTTCCTGCACGTGAGCGGGGTGGTGATCTGGGTCGGCGGGATGTTCTTCGCGCATCAGTGCCTGCGGCCGGTGGCGGCGCAGCAGTTGCAGCCGCCGCAGCGCCTGCCGCTCTGGGTGGGCGTGTTCTCGCGCTTCTTTCCCTGGGTCTGGGCATCGGTCGCCGCGATCCTGGTGTCCGGGCTGGCGATGCTGCTGGCCGTGGGCTTTGCCGCCGCGCCCGTGCGCTCGCACCTGATGTTCGCGGTCGGGCTGGCGATGATGGGCATCTTCGCCCATGTCTTCTTCGCGTCCTTCCAGCGGCTCAAGCGCGGGGTGGCCGAGCAGAAATGGCCGGACGCGGCCGCGGCGCTGAATCAGATTCGCCGGCTGGTCGGGTTGAACCTGGTGCTCGGCTTCGCCAATATCGCGATCATTTTCCTCGGCCGCATGCTGCCCTGAGAGCTTGTGTCCCGTCAGGCGGCGACCGGCCGCGCCGGATCGCTGCACCACTCGCTCCAGGAGCCGGGGTAGAGCGTATCCGCGCCCTCGAATCCGGCGATGCGCATGGCCAGGATGTTGTGGGCGGCGCTCACCCCGGAGCCGCAGACGTGCACCACGCTGCGCGGATCCCGGCCGGCGAGCACCGCGAGGAATTCCTCGCGCAGCCGCCGGGCCGGCTTGAAGCGCGAGTCGGCCGCCAGGTTGTCCGGCCAGGGGCGGTTGAGCGAGCCGGGGATGTGACCGGCCACCGGGTCGATCGTCTCGTTCTCGCCGCGGAAGCGATCGGCGCTGCGCGCGTCGAGCAGGTTCATCCCGACGCTCGCGAGCCTGTTCAGGACCTGCGCGGCATCAACGGTCGGCAGCGAAAGCCCGGGCGTCCAGGAGAGTGGCACCGGTTCCGCGGGCGGGTCGGTGGTGACCGGCAGGCCGGCGGCGGTCCAGGCGGCCAGTCCGCCGTTCAGGACGGCGACCTCCGGGTGGCCGAGCCAGTTGAGCAGCCACCAGACGCGCACGGCGACCATGGCGTTCCCCTCGTCGCAGGCGACGACCTGCACGCCCGGGCCGATGCCCAGCCTGCCGAAGCGTTCCGCCATCGCCTGCGGGTCGGGCAGCGGGTGGCGGCCGTTGGTGCCGGTCATCGGCCCGGACAGGTCGCGGTCCAGGTGCATGAAATGCGCGCTGCGGATGTGCCCGGCCCGATACTGCCGCTCGCCGAGCGCGGTGTCGGCCAGGCTGTGGCGGCAGTCGATCAGCACCCTGTCCGGCTCGTCGAGGAGTTCGGCCAGCTCGCCGGCCTCGATCAGGGTGGTGTAGCGGCGCGTCATGACCGGATCCTCCTCAGGTCTGAATACCGAGCTCGGCGAGCAGGGCGCGCCAGCATTCCAGTTCGCGTTCGGGTTCGATCAGCGGCCGGCGCCGGATCACGTGCTCGCGCAGCGCCGCCAGATACCGGGCGTCTCCGGCGGCCCGCCGCATCAGCGCCGCGAGCGCACCGGCGTCCTCGACAGCATAGTAGCCGGGGTAGTCGGCGCCGAGCATGCCGCGGTTGCCCGGTATGGCCGAGGCGATCACCGGCACGCCCTGGGCGATCGCTTCCGAGACCACGTGGGCGCCGCCCTCCAGCCGCGAGCTGATGACCATGGCGTGGCTGCCGGCCATCAGCCGCAGCGCGCGCCAGTGGGGCAGCTCGCCGACCCAGCGGTAGCGCGGCTCGCGCGCTTCGATGGCGCGGGCCTGGTCGGCCATGTCCGCAGCCAGAACCCCCCCGGCCTGGACCACCCGCAGCGCGGGCAGATCCGGCAGCAGGCCGAGCGCGAACGCCGCGCGGAAGGGATCCTTCTCCTCGCGCAGGTGGCCGAGCACGCAGAAGCGGACGAATTGCCGCGGCGGCTGCCAGGCGTAGTGGGCGACCTCGGACTGGTAGATCACGCGGGCGCGGCTGCGTAGCCCGGGCGCCAGCTCGTGCGGCCCCTCCTCCTGCAGCACGATGAAGCGGTCGGCGAGTTCCAGCGTCTGCCGCGCCTGCGGCGAGCTGCGGATGTCGCGGTAGAGGTCGGTGCCGGTCAGGGCCAGGATCAGCGGCCGGCCGGGGTCGGACCGGCGCAGGGCGAGCGCCGATTCGTGGCCGCGCCGGGCGTGCAGCACCACTGCCAGGTCGCAGGGCTCGCCCTGCCATGCGGTGGCGATCGCTGCGCGGTGGCCGAGGTGGCGCAGGATGCGCGCCCAGCGCACCGCCGTGTTTCGGTTGCCGCTGCGCGATCCGGGCGGGGCGGGCGTGACGATGACAATCCTGATTCCCGGCATTAGACTCGCTGCGGCCCGAAACGACCAGAGAACGAAATGAGCGCAGTCTACGACCT
>DATMWM010000202.1:0-6555 GCA_035562535.1 Rhodocyclaceae bacterium
GCCCTGCGTCCTCAGGACGGTGGGTTACGCGCCTGCGGCGCTAACCCACCCTACGCCAAGTCGCGAGCGCGTAGGGTGGGATAGGGCGAAGCCCGTATCCCACCACTCGGGTGTTGAAGGTGGAATACGGCCGTTCCGGCCTATTCCGCCCTGCGTCTTCAGCGCGGCGCGGATCCCGCCTCACCCCTTGCGTTCCTCCCAGTCCACCCAATCCACCTTGTGGCTCTTGAGGTAGCTCGCGACCGCGGTGCCTATCGTCGGGAAGAAGGTTTCCTCGCCGAGGCGGGCGAACAGGCCGAAACGCTTGAGCTTGTCCTTGACCGGGTCCTTCATCTCGGCGAAGCACAACTCGATGCCGGCCTCGTGCAGGGTCCTGTCCAGGTCCGCGAGCATGTCGGCGGCGGTGACGTCCACGCTGGTGACCGGCTCGGCCGCGACCACCAGCCAGCTCACCGGCGTGGGCGCGTTCTCGACCGCATCGAGCACGCGCTGCTGGAACAGTTCGGCGTTGGCGAAGAACAGCGGCGCGTCCCAGCGGAACAGCACCAACCCGGGGATCTGGCGGGCGTCCGGGTAGCGGCTGATGTCGTGGTAGCCCTTGACGCCCTCGGCACGTCCCAGGACGGCGGAATGCGGGCGCCAGCCGTCCCAGAGAAATTCGATCACCGCGATCACGATCGCCAGGCCGATGCCCGGAATCGCGCCGAGCACGGCCACGCCGGCGAGGCAGCCGATGGACAGCCAGAACTCCCAGCGCTGGATGCGCCAGATCCGGCGCAGGTCGGCGATCTCGATCAGGCCGATGGCCGAGGCGATCACCACCGCGGCGAGCGCGCTCGATGGCAGGTGACGCAGCAGGTCCGGCGCGGCCACCAGCAGCAGCGCTACCGCGAGCGCGCCGACCACGCCGGAGAGCTGGGTCTTCGCGCCGGCGGCCTCGGCCACCGGCGTGCGCGAGGAACTGCTGCTGATCGGGAAGCCCTGGAAGAAGCCGGCGGCCAGATTCGCCGCCCCCAGCCCGATCATCTCCTGGTTCGGATCGACGTAGCTGCCGGTGCGCGCGGCGTAGCTGCGCGAGAGCACGCTGGTGTCGGCGAAGGACACCAGCGCGACCGCGGACCCGCCGAGCAGCACCGGCACGATGTCGTCATAGCCGATCCAGGGCACCGCGAATCCGGGCAGGCCCTGCGGCAGCGGGCCGAGCACGGACACCGAGGCGGTCGTGGACAGGTCGAACGCGCCGACCACGACGGTCGCGGCGACCACCGCGATCAGGATGCCCGGCAGGCGGGGGTTGCGCTTGAGCAGCAGGATGGTCGCCAGGGTGCCCGCGCCGATCGCCAGCGCGGTCCAGTTGGTCTTGCCGGCGACGAGCGCCTCGCCGAACGCCCACAGCCGCGTGAGCGGGCCCTCGCCGCCGGAGGAGAAGCCGAACAGCTTGGGCAACTGGCTCACCAGCACGGTCAGCGCGATGCCGTTCATGTAGCCGTAGCGGATCGGCTTGGAGAGCAGTTCGGTGACGAAGCCCAGGCGCGCCACGCCGGCCAGGATGCACAGCGTGCCGGAAACCACCGCCATCATGCCGGCCAGGGCGACCGCGCGCAGCGGGTCTCCGCCCGACAGCGGCACCACGACCGCGAGGATCACCGCCGCCAGCGAGGAATCCGGCCCGAGCACCAGGATTCGGCTCGGCCCGAACAGCGCGTAGGCGAGCAGCGGCACGATGGTCGCGTACAGGCCGTAGATGCCGGGCACGCCCGAGGCCACCGCGTAGGCGATGCCGACCGGCACCAGCATGGTGGTCAGCACCAGGCCGGCGGCGACGTCGTGGCGCAGCCAGGCGATCCGGTATTCGCGCAGCACGGTCAGCCCGGGCAGCCAGCGCGTCAGGGCGGCCCGCTCGCCGGTCCGGTGCGCGCGCGGGACGCGGCCGGGCTCGGACGGCGGGGGTGCGTGGTCAGGATCGCTCACTGGGTTCGCGGTGCGTGCGGGTACGGCAGCCACGCTACCACACTGCTCGCGCCCATCGGCGCTCGCCGGGGCGCCGACGGTTCCGGGTGCGCGGCAGTATCATTGCCGCCGACGAGTCCGAGGGAGTCTTGCAAAGTGAGTCGATACGGCATCGGAAACCTTGTCCTGATCGCGATCCTGGCTGCCGTCGCGGTGGCCGCGCACGCTGCCCAGGAACCGGAAGACGGCGGCCATCCGGATGCCGATATCCGGACCGCCCCGGTCAGGCTGGACGGGCGCGACCTGTTCAGGGTGCGCGGCGTGACCAGCTTGCCTGCCGAGGAGCGCGCCGGGGCGATCGCCGGGCGGATCGAGGCGCTGGCGGCCGACGCAAAGGTAGCGCCGGATTCGGTGCAGGCCGTGGAGGATGACGGCCTCACCCGCATCATGTCCGGCGAGCGCAGGATCATGGTGGTGTTCGAAGCCGACGCGAAGATCGAGCAGGTGAGCCGGCAGACGCTCGCCCGCGTGGCCGCGGAGCGAATCGCCAGGGCCGTTGCCGACTACCGCCGCGAGCGAAGCACGGAATACCTGGTCGAGCACGGCTTGCGCAGCGCCGTCGCTACGCTCGTCCTGGGCGCCGCCGTGGCGCTGACGATCTGGCTGTCGCGCTGGCTGAAGCGCCTGCTCGAGCGGCGTTACCGCGACCGCGTTCGCTCCCTGGGCATCCAGTCCTTCGAGATCCTCCGCGCCGAGCGCATCTGGGCCGGCCTGCGGGCAGCGATCATCACCCTGCGCGTGCTCGTCATCGCGGGCGCCGCCTTCCTCTTCCTCGACGTCGTGCTGAGCGGGTTCCCATGGACCCGCGGCTTCGCCCACGGCCTGGTCGACCTGGTGGTCGGTCCGCTCACGACGATGGGCCGCGCGTTCGTCGCCGACATCCCGGACCTGATGTTCCTGGTCGTGCTGGCGTTCGTCCTGCGCTTCCTGCTCAGGCTGATGCGCCTGTTCTTCGAAACGGTGGCGCGCGGTTCGGTCAACCTGGCCGGGTTCGAGGCAGACTGGGCGATGCCCACCTACAAGATCGCGCGCTTCGGACTGGTCGCGTTCGCCCTGGTCATTGCCTACCCGTACATTCCCGGCTCGGGTTCGGACGCCTTCAAGGGCGTCTCCCTGTTCCTCGGCGTGGTCCTGTCGCTGGGCTCGTCCTCGGCCATCTCGAACGTCATCGCCGGCTACATGCTGACCTACCGGCGCGCCTTCAGGGTCGGCGATCGCGTCCAGATCGGCGAGGTGACCGGCGACGTCACCGAAATGCGCCTGCAGGTGACGCACCTGCGCACCCTGAAAAACGAGGAGGTCACCATACCGAACTCGGCGATCCTGAACGGCCAGGTGGTGAACTTCAGCGCGCTGGCGGTCAGCCAGGGGCTGATCCTGCACACCACGGTGGGTATCGGCTACGAGACACCCTGGCGGCAGGTGGAGGCCATGCTGCTGATGGCGGCCGGGCGCACGGCCGGCCTGCTCACGGAGCCTGCGCCCTTCGTCCTGCAGAAGGCCCTGGGCGATTTCTGCGTCACCTACGAGATCAACGCCCGCTGCAACGACGCCAGGGCGATGAACGATCTCTACTCCGACCTGCACCGCAACATCCTGGACGTGTTCAACGAGTACGGCGTCCAGATCATGACGCCCGCCTACGAGGGCGACCCGGAACAACCCAAGCTGGTGCCCAGGGAGCAGTGGTACCTGGCGCCGGCGCAGAAGCGGGAGGGTGGAGCCTGAGCGGCCGGCGCACGCAGGCCGCTCGGTTCGGTCACCCGGCCTTGACCAGCGGCGGTGGACTCCAGGTGCCCTCGCCGGGCGGCAGGATCGACGGCGCCTCGGCCTTCGGCCAGTACAGGCGCATCACCAGGTAGACGGGGCCGTCCGGCGCGGGCAGCCAGTTCGACTCCTTGTCCTTGCCCGGCGAATCCTTCTGGACGTAGAGCGTGAGGGAGCCGTCCGCGTTCTTCGTCATCGACGGCAGCATCGGCGAGTTGATCAGGTAGCGGTTGATCGGGTTCTTGATCAGCAACTGGGTCTTGCCGTCGTACATCGTCACCGACCAGAAGGCGTTGACCGGCGGGAACTGGTCCTTGGCGAAGGTCAGCGTGTACTTGTGCTTGGCTCCGTCGAGTTCTTCGCCATTGGCCAGCGTCTTGGTCAGCGGATACATGGCTTCGACTGCATCGTTGCCGTAGATGCCGCCCTTGGCGGCGGCGGCGCGCTTGAGCCAGTCGCCGTTGTAGAACGCGCGGTCGCCGAACAGCGAGCCGACCTTCCAGCCGTTGATGTCCTTCTGCCCGGCCTCGAGGTACTTGTCGACCTTGCTGTCGCCTTCCTTCATCGCCAGCAGGATGGCGGCCTTGTGCTCGACCGAGAGATCCTTGAAGTTGAATTTCTTGCCGGGGCCGATGCCGATGCTGGCGAGCTTGGCGCGGATCGCTTCCTCCTCGGGGCCGGGCGGCGCGAACTGCAGCGCGAAGTCGAGATACTCGAAGAAGTTGGTCTTCACCAGTTCCTTGTCGATCTTCGGGAAGTCGACGGCCGGCGGCGCCGGTGGGGCCGGTTGCTTGAGGTACGCCGACAGCGGCTGCGCCTTGTAGCCCGCCTGCACCTTCACGACGTTGGGCATGTCCGCGGGGTCGATGAGCTGGGTGCGATAGGCGGCGAGCGAGAAGTCGGTGCTCGAGCGGATCACCTTCTTGATGCCGGCGGGCGTTTCGCCCTTCCAGTTCGGGCCGACGACAAGGTAGTCGCCGGCGTCGCTGCCGGTCGCGCGGCTGCCGATGTAGCCGTAATTGAAGGTGTTGCCGTCGTTGAGCATCACCGAGTAGTAGCGCTTCTCGTCGACCGCCGGTACCGAGAGCACCATGGGTTCGGCGCGCAGGTCCATCCACAGCAGTGAATAGGGCGTGTCGCTGTTGGGCGTGACGATCGCCGTGTCCTCGTAGGTGAAGACGCGGGCCTCGTTGTGGATCTGGTTGAAGGGCGCCTTGAACTGGCCCGAGTTCTTGTCCACCGCGTACTCGTACATCACGGCATAGTTCATCACGATCGGCAGGCCGTAGATGAAGCCTTCTTCGGCGATGGCCTTGACTTCGGCGATGCCCGGCGCCGGCACGCCCGTGGCGACATCCTTCTTCCCGGCTTGCGCAATGGGGTCGGCCTGCTTGCCGCAGCCGGCCAGCAGCGCAAGGGAAATGCAGCCGCACGCCAGCGCTGCTCCAAATCGTAGTTTCATCGTCGCCTCCTGTTGTTGCGATTGACCTGACGGGGCGGACCGCACGCCCCTCATTTCGGGAACAGAAGCTGCACCTGCAAGCGCAGCTGCCAGTTCGGCCCGTCGTCCGGATGGACCACGTTGTAGTAGCCGCCCACCTGGGTATTCACCGGCAGCCTGCCGAGATGGAAGATGTGGCCCAGGCTCAGGCCGAGCGGCACGGTCCATTGCTGGCCGCTGTCGGCCTTCCAGTTGGCGGTGACGATCGGCACCGAGCCGATGTAGGTGCCGCCCGGGAAGTTGTAGTTCAGGAAGGGCTGCATCAGGAAGTTGTTGTAGGCGCCGCCGCGCCCGTCGTTCGTCACGGACCAGACGTTATTGAGCAGCACGCCGTAGACCCACGGGCTGCCCTTCTCGATGCGCAGGACCGCCGCGGTCGGGCCGAGTCCCCGGTTCTTGTTGCCCGGCCGTGCGTCGGTGTCGGTCGGCACCTGCACGATCGCGTCGGGGCAGGCTCAGCGCGGCACGACCCGGGCGCTCTGGCCGCTGCCTTCCACGTACACCTTCTGGCCCACCTTCAGCGGCGCCGCCACCGGCTGGGTCACGACGATCAGCACGCCGGTTTGCAGGCGCACGATGAGTTGCTCGCCGGCCACCGGCTTGTCGTATCTCCTCTGGGCGTAGTTTCCGGCGAAGGCGCCACCTATGGCGCCCAGCGCGATCGCCACGTCCCTGCCGGTGCCCGCGCCGATCAGGCTGCCCAGGCCCGCCCCGGCCACGCCGCCGAGCACTGCGCCCAGCCCGATGTCGTGATCGCCGCTCAATTCCGCGGGCTTGATCTGCTCGATCACGCCCATGCGCACCTCCGGCGGCGCGCTGTCGCCGGGCGTGGCGCATGCACCGAGCGTGAGCGCGGCGAGAAGGGCGGCGAAGAGGGAGAGGATGCGGGTCATCTGATTGCTCCTTGGAGTCGTGTGATGGCGGGGAATGTTTCCGGGCGGCCGGTCGGGGCGAACCCGTGCGGCTGCCCCCAAGCCGGACGTTGCCCGGAACGGGGTCGACTATGCCGCCGGGCAGACCGGTGCCACTTGACTCCGAACGCAACGAAATTGACAATTCGCGACAAAACAACCTGGCTTTGCCCAGTGTCCCGCCCACGCAAACACCGTCCCTTCGTCGTCGCCGAGGCTTCGGATCGCCAGTCCTTGCGCGAGGGCATGCTGCGCACCGGCCCGCTGATGGCGCTGCCCGCCTTGCTGCGCAGCTTCGGCGCCGATCCCGCCCGGCTGCTCGACGAGTTCGGCCTGGATGCGGCTTTCTTCGACGACCCCGAGAAC